>NZ_JBXWXS010000026.1:0-7158 GCF_059431795.1 Salinispira sp. | reverse complement strand
CTCAGGGCTTGAATTTCTCCAGCTCCCAGCCGCTGTAGAGGAGAATTTCAGGCCGGTACTCGAAGTGGATGGTATCGAAATAAAACCATTTGCCGCCCCAGATAAACCCTTCTTCTTCAAAGGCTTCAACGAAGCTCATGGGAGGCATGTGACGCTGATCGTAGGGAAGGGAGTACCAGGGCAGGCCGGCTTCCCAGGCCCAGCGCCAGTATACCTGGGAGCGGTCATAACGGGCCGGGGGAATGTCGATGGCGATGCCGTAGGCGTGATTGCTCCTGTTGGATGATCCTGCGATTGAGCGCCAAAACTGGCCGTCGATCTTTACGATGCTGTTTATAAATCTGCGAAGTTCCGGATCCTGCGCTGCCCGCTCCCGGATTCGGCTTTCCACCCGGGCCAGGTCTTCCATGAGATCCCGGTGAACGTTCACCCTGGCACCGAACAGATACATGGTTTTCGCCGCCCCATTGGCACTGGCGGCGTCATTGATGTCCCATAGGGCATCGGTGAGGCCGGGATGTCTGCCAATACCTGAAGTCGCCCGGTTTACCACCCGCTCTTCCATGGCCGAAATCTGTTCGGGGGTAAATTCCCGGATTTCCGGTAAATTTTCTTCATAGTCATAAAATGAATAGCGGCTGTATCGGTCCTGATCTTCCAGGGCCGGGTGCGGCAGCATTTTTCTGTCGGCGTAGTAGAACCAGGTTTCCCCGATGCGCAGAGCCCAGTCGCCATTCCGGAATGCCGCTTCGCTGATTTTATCAGGATACGCCCGGGCGAAAGAGCGGATAACATGTTCCGCTTCACCCATCTCCCTTCCCTGATCGTCCGACTCACGGCCGGATTCTCCTTCAGAATCGTCTCCCCGATTATTTTGTTCAACTTCCCCTTCCATCGTAATTTGTGAAGAAATATCGCTGGAAATGCCAGTTTCCGAGCTGGGAGCCGCCATGAGACCAGCCGTAAAAACCGAAGGAACAACTGCCGTAAAAAGTGCTGAAAAAAGCGACGGGAAACCAATAAGAAGTATTACAAAAAGCGGGAGAAGTTTTTGTCTTTTCATCTCTTTAAGATATTCAGCCTTGAACCCTTCTGTCCAGTGACATATCTGAAATTATCATTCTACCCAGGACCCCTGCATCTGAAGGTTTCCTGCACAGGTCTCTATTGAATAGCTGGCAAATTATGGCGCAGAATGGGTTATGGAAAAACAATGAATCGGGCATGACGAATATCTTGGCCCGGAGGATGGATAGATGCGTATAGAACCGGAGATCAAGCTGGGATTTAAAGATGTGATGTTCCGCCCCAAACGCTCCACTATGAAAAGCCGTTCGGAAGTGGAGTTGAAACGGGAGTATCATTTCAGGAATTCCGGAAGAAGCTGGAGCGGCGTACCGGTGGTGGCCGCCAATATGGATACGGTGGGCACATTTTCCATGGCAGGAAGTCTGGCGAAGCACGACCTTCTTACCGCGGTGCACAAACATTACCGAGTGGATGAGTGGAAAGAGTTCCTGAAAGATCTGGACGATGATTTTTTCCGGCATTTCATGTTGAGCACCGGTACCGGGGAAGGGGACTACGGGAAGCTGAAACAGATTATGGCGCAGGATTCCCGTATTTCTTTTATCTGTGTAGATGTGGCCAACGGCTATGCCGAGGCATTTGTGGATTTTGTAAAGCAGGTGAGGGCCGATTTCCCTGAGGTGAATGTTGCCGCCGGTAATGTGGTGACCGGTGAAATGGTGGAGGAGCTGATTCTGGCCGGTGCGGATATGATTAAGGTGGGGATCGGTCCCGGCTCTGTGTGTACCACCAGAGTGAAAACCGGTGTGGGATATCCCCAGATTTCTGCAATCATTGAATGTGCCGATGCCGCCCATGGTTTGGGAGGACATATTATTGCCGACGGAGGCTGTACGAATCCCGGTGATGTAGCCAAGGCTTTCGGTGCGGGAGCGGATTTTGTCATGTTGGGAGGCATGTTCGCCGGACATGCGGAATCCGGAGGGGAAATTATTGAGATTGAAGGTGAACAGTATATGGAGTTTTACGGTATGAGTTCATCCCGGGCAATGGAGAAGCATTCCGGCGGGGTTGCCGAGTATCGGGCTTCCGAGGGGAAGGTCACCAAAATTCCATACCGGGGCAGCGTGAAGAATACCGTTCTTGATATTCTGGGAGGTATCCGCTCCACCTGTACATATGTGGGAGCCGGGAGATTGAAGGAGCTGAGTAAACGGACAACCTTTATACGGGTGGCAGAACAGGAAAACCGGGTTTTCAGCCGGCAATAATCCTGTTTCTCCCCGATTCCTTGCCGTTGTAGAGGGCTTCATCCGCCCTCTTGAAGAGGCTTGCGTAATCCTCGTCTTCGCCCAGTTCAACCACACCGGCGGTGAAGCTCAGGCGGTAATCGGCGGTGACAAAACTCCAGTCCGCCGAATCGGTTTCCGATTTAATTCGCCCTGCCAGGTCCATGGCATCGTTAATTCCCGCATTAAGAGCCAGCAGAAGGAATTCTTCTCCCCCCCATCTGCTCACCAGGTCACCGCTGCGCAGGCTGTCTTTCAGAATGTCTGAAAATTGTTTCAGTGCCTTGTCCCCCGCTTCGTGACCGTAGTTGTCGTTGATCTGTTTGAAATGATCCAGGTCAAGGAAGATGATGCTGAAACTGTGGCCGTAGCGTTTGGCCCGGTAGATCTCTTCATGGAGACGTTCGCTCATTGCTCTGCGGTTGAGTATTTCTGTGAGGGGATCGGTGCTGGCAAGAAGCTCCAGCTGCTGCTTCAGTTCGGTGAGCTGACGGTTTTTCTCTTCCAGTTCATCCAGCCGTTTCTCCAGCTGGGCCCGGGTTTGGGCCAGTTCAACATGTACGCTTAATCTCTGGATCAGCTCTTCGCTGTCGAATGGTTTGGTAATGTAATCCACCCCTCCGGACTGAAAGCCACGGCTGATATCCTTTCGGTCGTCCAGGGCGGTAAGGAAGATGATAGGAAGTTCCTCCTTGCTTCGAAACTCCCTGATTTTCCTGGTTGTCTCATACCCGTTCATTCCCGGCATCATCACATCCATAAGTACCGCATCGATGTGCTCCCGGTTGCGGACGAATGAAATAGCCTCGTTCCCGTTGATTGCCACTGCGGGTTCATACCCCTTCTGATCGAGAATTTCCGCCAAAAACTGGAGGTTTTGAGGATTGTCGTCAACTATCAGGACGATAGGTTTGGAATTCATACTTCTCCCTTTGCGAGTATAGCCAGCTTGTTGTGAACCACATCCATTCTATATGTTTTGATTGCCGTCTCAATTTCCAGGCTGATAGCCGCCAAAGCGGGCCAGGGAAGTGCCTGGCTGATCTCCTGGACTGCCCTGGAAAAATCCCGGGCTTCGCTGAGGGTAATATGGGTGCTGAGCTGTCCTGCAGAGTAAAAGATTTCCCGGTTTATTAGTTCAGACCACTCCTGTTGAAGCTGTCCCGGCAGCTGGCTGAACTCTAAATGAAGCTGGTGCAACATATGCCTCTGGGTGTATTTAAGCTGCTTCACATCAAGGTGATGTTCCAAAACGTTCAGAAGTTCTCCGGTACGGAAGGGCTTGTGAGCCCAGTCATCAAAGAGATGGGTGTTGGATTCTCTTTGAGAAAGGCTCACACTGGCGGTGAGGGCAATCAACGGAGTGTTGCCGTGGCTTTCGGAATTACGGATCCTGCGGGCCAGTTCACGGCCGTCCATTTCCGGCATGCGGATATCAAGAATGATCAGATCAAAATGCCGGGTTTCCAGGACTTCCAGGGCCCGCTGACCGCTATTGGCGGTGATAACCGAGGCCCCTGCATTCTGGAGGATATGCTCCAGAAGTTTCAGGTTGTTGGCTACATCATCCACTGCCATGATGGTGTAACCCCGGAGATCGGCATGGCTCCCGGGGGTGTCTGCGGGCTGCTCTCCTTCATTCGAATAATCCAGGCCGGGAAGGTGAAGGGTGAAGGTGCTTCCCACACCCGGTTCGCTTTCCAGACTCAGCTCTCCGCCCATCAGCCTGCTCAATTTTCTGCTGATGGCAAGTCCAAGACCGGTTCCTTCGTATTTTCGGGTATTTTGTCCTTCGCTTTGTTTAAAGGATTCAAAAATGAGCTGCTGCTGATCAGCTTCTATACCGATTCCGCTGTCTTCCACCCGAAATACCAAGTCCAGTGTATCAGCCTGTTTAGTTTCCACCTTACATCCCAGGGCGATTTTTCCATGATGGGTGAATTTCACCGCATTCCCCACAAGATTCACGAGAATTTGCCTCAGACGGGTTTCATCCACCATCACCGTGGGTGGAATCGCCGGATCTATATTGAGATCATATAAGAGGCCCTTTTCTCCCATTGGAATTCGAAATACGCTTTCAATTTCATCCAGAAGCAGTTTGATTGATGTTTTTCCCGGATGAATTGCCATTCTGCCGGCTTCGATTTTTGAGAGATCCAGAACATCGTTAATAAGCAGCATGAGGTTTTTCCCCGCCTTCTCTATGATTTCCAGATACTCCTTCTGCCGTTCATCGCTGACAATCTGTTCAAGAAGCTGTGTATACCCCAGAACTGCGTTCATGGGGGTTCGGATTTCATGACTCATATTCGCAAGAAATTCACTTTTCGCGGCGTTGGCGGCTTCGGCTTCCTGTTTGGCTTCCTGAAGTGCCCGCTCCTGCTCCTGAAGCCGAGCCATGGCGTGTTCCAATTCTTCGGTGCGCTGGTGGACTTTCTGCTCTAGAAGTTCGCTGAGACGGTTTTGCTGTTCTTCCAGCTCTTTTCTGCTGCTGATATCTTCAAATATGTAGAGTACATGCCGGGTGCTGCCGTCGAAACTGAAAATCGGAGCCATTGTCACCTTTACCCAGCATGTGTCCCGATCATCCAGAAGAATCCGGGTTTCGAAGCGCACATGATCCGGGTTATTTCCCGCCGGACTCTCGGGGTCATATACGGGAACCTCCCGGTCCTCTACATCCATCAACTCCCGCACCTTGAGGCCGGTCAGCTGTCCCGGCTGAAAGCCGAAATATTCGGCAAAACCCTTACTCACCTCCACAATGCTGTCGGGAGTTCGTGCATAAATAGCCATAAGGGAGGAGCGTCGGAATATCCCTTCGAATATCTGCCGGTAATTTTCCAATTGATTATTCAACCTGGACTGCATGCTGATATCCGCGAAACGGGAAAGAATGATCCGGGTGTTCATGGCAGTGAGAAGGCTGTCTGCACCGGGGAAATCCTCAAGCTCTATCAGCATCAAAAGCCCCCGGTTCCCCCGGTTCAATGAAACACTGAGAAGGTTTTTTCCGCTGGCTGAAAATCTATCGCATTCCGGTAGACTGATATCAATATGCTGCCGTCCCTTGCCGATCCTGATCCGGGAGTCTGCAAGCTGAAGCCGACTCTCAATGGGGGGCAGTTTCTCCGCCTGAACTTCCAGCTGGTTTCGGGTGGATTGGTCACACGCGGGTTCAATAACCCGGGTTCTCCCGTCTGTTTTTCTCCCGAATACCGCTTTCTCAGCTCCGTCCTGATCACGATACAGGAAATAGAGCCGAAGGGATTGAAAATGACTCATGAGCAGAGGAATGAAGGTGTGGGAGATAAACGCATCTTCAAGGAGATGTCCCTGCATGAGACTGTAGATAATCTGAAGATTGGCATCTTCCGATTCATTAATATCCTGGATACCGGATCCCGGGCCTTTCACTACAGCACGGGAGCTGAGGCTTTTGTTTTTACCCCGGACAAACAGAATAGCCAGGATCAGCACTCCAAGGGAACTGAGAATTGTGGTGCTGATCAGAACAGGAACGAGATTGGCCATATATCCCCAGTGTAATAAAAGTGCGATGAAAGTGTAAGAAAAAAAGCGTGCCCCTGCGGCCCCTCTATATGCTTTTTTCCAGCATGCTGTACATATGGAGCCTCACCAGCTCTCCCATACTGTGGAGACGGAGGAAGGATTGATCCTGATGAAAATCTGCCAATTCAAGGGAAAGCTCCTGGAAATTCTCCAGCGGAGCAATCTCATCTTCCACCATGGCGGTGAACAACTCTTCCAATCGGACCCGGGAGCTGTGTGCCCTGCGGCGCATGAGGCTTCGCTCCTCATTCTGATACTGACGAATGGTATCCACCGATAAATTATCCCAAATCATTTCCACCACGGGCTGGTTCTCCCGGTAGAATTGGGGCATGTACACTCTGAGTTGACCTTCATGGCATTGGCGGTCGAAATCTATAGCCCTGACCCGGTACTGCTGGGCGTCGAAATCCTGGGTGAGCACCATTACATAATTGTAACTGCGCATGTCTCCCAGCAGCTTGACGAAACAGCGCTCGCTGAATTTCACAAATTCCTTGGCTACACGGATTGGATTAATCTTGTTGCCCCCAATCTCCCCCAGATAATTCTCGATGAAAACATCTCCCGGGATTCCGGATATATGTTCTTCTATGAGGGTATCTCCGTAGACCATGGAGTTAATTCGGTTAGGGGAAAGAATGTGCTCCAGTTCAAGGCCGTAGATTCTGCTGGCATCGGCTTTCTTCACGTAATAATAGTCGTGATTGTCGTTGAAGCGATTCATTACCCGGATCCTGAATGGCTGTGAGTTGCCGAATTCACAATAATCGATGCGGTCGATGAACAAATGGTTCAGATGGGAGGTGTTGCCTTCCATTTTTAGCCAAGAATAAATGAGCCGGAGCTTTTCCTCCAGTTGATCACGGTCTCCGGGACCGTACAGCACGGTCTGCCAGTAGGAGTCTGCGCCGTCATCGTGATACAAGGGGATCTGCTCGGAAAAATCCTTCAGTTCATCGTAATACAATGACTGTTCCATACCCCGGCCGTGTTCTTTCAGATAGGTATTCAGTTTACTGGATACGGGATACGAGGGTTTCTTCCGCTCAATATGAACAAGATCGTTTTCGGAAATTCGCAAATGTCAGTCCCTCCGGTGCACAACGCTGCCGCTTGCCTGGTGGGTTGGCATAATAGTGAGCTGGCTGATCTGCACATGTGCCGGTCTGGTACATACGTAGCGTACTGTATCCGCCACATCCCCGGCGTACAGGGGTTCCAGATCTTCGTACACCTTTGCGGCCTTTTCATCATTGCCGTG
>NZ_JBXWXS010000025.1:0-69314 GCF_059431795.1 Salinispira sp. | reverse complement strand
CATAATAATAAAAGCCCACCCTGTTTTCCAGTAGACCGTCGGTGTACAATTCTTCTGCGGAGAGGGAGAGGCCTTCATTAATCCAGGTCTCTACGAATGTAAGGCCGGCGGGGTTGCCGAAGACATTCCATTCACAGAAATTTACCAGATGCTGATATTCGTGGGCAATGGTAGATAGGAGACCACCCAGGTTCTGCAATCCCGGGTCGATATCTACATAGAGAATTTCCCCTCCGTTACTGTTGGGATCCATGAGCATATCTGTGCCATCGAAATAGCCTGCAATAAAGGGGTCAGATTCGTCTCTATAGTTATCCCGAATGTCCAGCAGGAGAATGATCACCCGGCCGTTTTCATCCAGGTCCGCCGGGGGGCCGTAGGTTTCGCTCACCATGGGGTAAATTTCCGAATCGAACTCTTCCAGCATGATTTCTATAATGTCCTTATCCACATCTTCATCTTTTTCCACATAGATAATGGTGGATTCGCTGTGGGCTTTAAGCTTGGCGTCTATGCTGTACCACCCGCCGTTTTCGTCACGGACATTGAATTCCCTAACCCGCTGGTCGGGAAGGAACAGGCTTCCGCATGAGCTGAGAAAGAGGATGCCGGCAAATAACGCGATGCCTTGAAGTGTGAGGGATTTTCGTCTGTTTGATAGTACGCTTTCCCGTCCCGGCAGGGAATGATTGACCTTTTTCTTCATTGAACACTATCCTTTCAGTATATTGTACGGATAATATACCCGGTTCGTCCGGATTTATCCATGAAAAGGAGCCTTCATGAGCCAAGAGATGAACGAACAGAAGCTGGACAAGGAAACATTAAAGCGTCTTTTTATTTTTCAGAAAAACGAAGTCACCGAGCATCGCATTTACACCCGCCTGGCTAAGTCGGAAAAGGATCCGGAAAACCGGAAAGTGCTGGAGAAGATTGCCGGAGAAGAGAAGAGGCATGCGGATATTTTGGCGAAATACACAGGCAAAACTCCCAAGCCCATGGGATTCAGACTTTTTTTCTACACGTTTATCGCCCGCACCATGGGGCTCACCTTCGGTGTAAAGCTGATGGAGAAGGGAGAAGAGGCCGCAGAACAATCCTACCGAGAGATTGCCCATCTGGTGCCCGAGGCCGCACAGATAGCTTCCGAGGAAGACGAGCACGAAAACCAGCTGGTGAACATGCTGAACGAGGAGCGGCTGGATTACATGGGATCCATTGTTCTGGGGTTGAATGACGCATTGGTGGAGCTTACCGGTGCCCTGGCGGGGCTGACTTTTGCTCTTCAGAATACCAACCTGACCGCCGCCGCCGGTTTAATTACCGGAATAGCTGCCAGTATGTCCATGGCGGCCAGCGAATATCTGAGCACCACTGCTGACGAGGAAGAAAAGTCCAAGGCGGTGAAATCGGCGGTGTACACCGGAATTGCCTATATTTTCACGGTAATGCTGCTGATTCTGCCCTACCTGCTGCTCCAAAGCGGCATTCTGGCATTAGCCATTACACTCACTATTGCAGTAGTCATAATCTTCCTCTTCAATTATTATATTTCCATTGCGAAAGATCTGAATTTTTCACGCCGGTTCTGGGAGATGGCCATTTTGAGCCTTGGTGTGGCTGCCATCAGCTTTGGTGTGGGCTTTGTGGTTCGTCAGGTATTCGGCATAGACGTGTAAGGAATATTGGACCCCGGAAGTTGCAGAAGGGTCTCAGGCGTATCTTTCCGGTATCAGATACCCCGGTCTGTTCCGGGGGGTATCTGTTAAGCTATACATGCAGTTAATACAGCTATTAGCAGGAAATGTAAAAAATCCGTAACAGGAAACGTGTAGATGAGAGCCGATAAAGCCCGAAACAAAGAGCAGATAATACAAACTGCGGTGAACATGCTTACTCCCTGGAATTTTGAAGCGGTGTCTTTGGATGAAATTGCCCGTGAGGCGGGAGTTACCAGGGCTACGGTATATAATCACTTTTCCTCAAAGTTGGAACTGATTAAAGAGATTACCATGCCTTCCATGGATTATGTTACCCGTGAGCTGAAGGCGGGGCTGGAAGAGGATGAGGTGACCCTGGATGGCCTGTTCGCCATTTTGTTCCGCACATATGAGCTTCATCATCAGGGGCTGGAGCTGGCCTCCTGCAAGGGTCTGAATGACGATCCGGATGTACTGGCCTCCTACGGGGAGTTTATCGGGTACTTTTGGCGATACATGGAGAGAGCCCGGCCGGAGGGGTATCCCCAGGGGAAGGAATCGTCCGGAAGGCTGATCTCCCGGATCTATCTTCCTGTCTTAAATCATCTCCACGAAGAAATGAACGGCGTCCTCCCCCATAAAGACCCCCAGAAGGAATCCCAGAAAGATTCACAGAAAGACCCCCGGGAAGCCCGGCTTTCCCGTTTTTCCCGGATACTCAGCGGGGCCCTGGGGATCTGCGCTTAACCCGCCCAGGGTACCGGCGAGGGTCGAGGCCAGCCCCCCCCCGGCGTACGGCGGGCGAGGAGGCCGGGGCCGGGCTGTATCCGAATCCGGCCGGGACCGGGTTGATTCTGAATCCGGCCGGGGGCCGGACACATGGCAGCGGCGCTCGCTTAAATAAAGAGATTCACCCCGGCACTGCTTGCGGCTTCCAGATAGCTTGCCACTCCGCCGATTTCCACGCCGTCAATCAGCTCCTCGGCCTTCACGCCCATTACATCCATGGACATCTGACATGCCACCATTCGTACGCCGTTCTCCCGGGCCTGCTCAATCATGTGTTCAAGGCTGTCGATGTTCAGCTTCTTCATCCGTCTGCGCATCATGCCCGCACCCATGCCTGCCATGTTCATTTTACTCAGTCCCAGTTTTTTGCTTCCCCGGGGGAGCATGAGCGAGAACATTTTTCCCATGAAGTCTTTTTTGACGCCCCGGGTCCTGCGGCTTTTTTTAATGACGCTCAGGCCCCAGAAGGTGAAAAAGAGGGTGACTTTTTTTCCGGCACTTGCGGCGCCGTTGGCGATGACGAAGTTGGCAAGGGCCTGGTCCAGGCTGTCGGAAAATACCACCATGGTGCTTTCATTACCGGCGTTGCTTCCGGAGCGCTTCGCCCCAGCGTTTTGGGCCCCGGGAGACTGGGCCGGAGCTTTGCGAATTTCCGCCACAATGTTGGCTCCGTCCTGCTCAAGACTCACCAGGGTGTTGCCGGTCATGTTGCACCAGCTTTTTACGTCTTTGTAGAAGCCCGGGTCGGTGGCGGTCTCCCGGATAATCTGGCCTTCCGCCGCATTGTCGACGCTTTTTTTCAGCGCCATAATCGGACCGGGACATTGAAGACCCCGGGCATCGATTTCCATTTTTTGAATATGTGTCACCCCGTCGGCCACCGCCGGAACATTATCAGTCTTACCCGCCGTGGCTGATCCCCCGAGCTTTCTGTCCGGATCCACCTGGTAGATGTTGTCGTCCTTCCAGATGGTGTCGTTTTCAAAAATGTCTTCGTTGCTCTGTTTCTGGGCGGCATACTCGTAGGTTTTGTAACCTCCTGAGAGGTTGAATACATCTTCAAAGCCATTCTGACGGAGAATTCGTTCAGCCTGATACGCCCGCAGGCCCACTCCGCAGAACACGATAATGGTCTTGTCCCGGTCAAGTTCACCCAGACGGCTCCGCACCTCATACACTGGAATGTTCACCGCCCCGTCTATGCTTCCCAGCTGATATTCCTCCGGGGTGCGCACATCCACCAGCTGTATTTCGTCGGGATTGCAGCCAGCAGCCACTTCGTTCCAATGGATGTGCCGGCTTCTGCCGGTGAGTATGTTTTCCGCCACAAATCCTGCAATGTTCACGGAATCTTTCGCAGAGGAGTAGGGGGGGGCATAGGCGTGCTCCAGCTCCATTAGGTCTTGGACGCTTCCTTCCTGCCTGACCACTGCGGCGATCATATCGATCCGTTTATCAACCCCTTCGTATCCGATGATCTGGGCCCCAAGAACCCGGCCTTCATCCTTGGAGAACAGGGTTTTAATGGTAACGGGCATGGCGTTAGGATAATAGCCTGCGTGGCTTGATCCGTGGGTGATGATCGAGTGATAGGGTATGCGGTGCTTGTTCAGTGTCTTTTCGCTGGCACCGGTGGATGCTACGGTGATGTCGAACACCTTGGCGATGGCCGTGGAAATGGAACCCCGGTACTCTTTGTTGTTCCCGAACACAATATTATCTGCACAGATCCGCCCCTGCTTGTTTGCAGGGCCTGCAAGATAGGTGATGGTGGGCTGTTTGGTAATGGGGTTGATAAATTCTATGGCATCTCCCACCGCATAAATATCTTTTGCGGAAGTCTCCAGATGGGAGTTCACCTTAATGCCACCGGTTTCCCCGGTTTCTATACCGCATTCCCGTGCCAGACGGCTTTCGGGCCTCACCCCGATGGAGAGGATTACCATATCGGTTTCAATGGTTCTGCCGCTTTGAAGGGTAATGACAATCCGTTCCTGGCCATCCTCACCTTTCTGTCTGCTGAAATTGCTTACACCGTCCTGAAGGTAGAATTCCACATCCTTGGTTTTCAGATGCTGATGTACCTGGGCGGCCATTTCATAGTCCACCACATTCATCACCTGCTGAGCCATTTCCACGATGGTGACATAGAGTCCTTTGTCGTGCAGGTTTTCCGCCATCTCCAGTCCGATAAATCCGGCACCAACAATAACGGCCTTCCGGGGCTTTTTTTCTTCCACGTAGCCTTTAATGGCATCGGTTTCCGGTACCGAACGAAGGGTGAATATTCCTTCCGACTGGATGCCCGGAATGGGAGGCTTCACCGGTTCGGCCCCAGGGGACAGCACCAGCTTGTCATAGCTCTCCCGGTACTCTTCCCCTGTTTCAAGGTTTTTTACACTGATTTGCTTGGATTCCGGATCTATGGTTGTCACTTCGCTGCGGATGCGAACATCAATATTTAAATTGTCCCGGAAGCTCTCGGGTGTCTGAACGAACAGCCGTTCCCGGTCCTGAATAACATCTCCAATGTAGTAGGGCAGGCCGCAGTTGGCATAACTGATGTACCCGCCCCGTTCGAAGATTACTATCTCTGCATCTTCCTGAATTCTTCGCAGCCGGGCAGCCGTGGTTGCGCCTCCGGCTACTCCACCGATAATTAGTACTTTCATATATGCTCCTAAATAAATATGCGGAAAAACTGATATTAGTGGTAATTGTAGGGGGGTGGGGGAGTTGTGTCAACAATATATATAAATATATATATAAAATTATATCGAAAAAACGGTGGATTCGGCCATGTCAAAAGATGCGGCTGGGAGGGGGAGCTTATTTTCGGTTGTAGAGAATATCCAGAATTTTATTGCGCTTTTCCGGCGTGGCCGGCAGGTTCATAATGTAATCCACAATTTGGGATGTACCGTTGGTAATTCCCGCCTTCCGGATTCTGGCAATGGTGGAGTCGAATAGTTCGGGGTGCTCCAGAATTTCGTTGATTTTTTCCATCATCAGCCTGGGTTTTGAGATAAACCATCCCAATTGATTATTCACCACGAAGTCCACGTTCCCCTGCTCTTGGCCGTAGAGACGCTGGGTAAGTATGAGAGGCTTTTGCAAAAGCAGGGCTTCGAAGATGGTGGCCGGCCCGGCTTTGGTCACTATTACGTCGGCCATATTCATCAGCTCGTACATGAAGTTCACAAAGCCGTACACGTGAATGGATGCCTGGGGAAATCTCCGGGCTATTTCACTCACCCGCTCATACTGACTGATATTCCTACCGCATACAAATGCAATTTGAGTATCAAGGCCCGCACGGGTGATTGCTTCCAGATACTTTTCTCCCCGGGGGAGACCTTCGCCTCCTCCGGCCATGAGAATAAGCCGTTTATCCCGGGAAAAACCGTATTCATTCCGGAGGCGAAGCCGGGTTTCCCGGTCCAGGGGTCGGTTGAATTTCGAACTGAGAATGGGGGGAAGCTGAACCACCTCCCGTTTTCTGGGAAGAAGCATGGGCGGCAGGCCCAGCCATCGCAGGGATGTCCGGGCCTGTTTGGCCGCCCGCTGGGAAAACACAATCAAGGGAGTGAACTGACGGTAGAACCAGAGGGGGTGGCAGGAAAACGGATCCAAAACTACGGTTACCATGGGAATATCAAGGCGGCGGGTCTGCCTCAGGGCCCGGAACAATGGCCTGGTGAGCAGAAAATGGAGATTCACAACCCGGGTAATTCGATGCTTCCTAATGTATTTCCGCAAAAACGGCACTGAGAAGAAGTTCATTGCCTTGGTGTGGAAATTCATTACGAAGGGGATGTTGGAGACCTGATAAATAATTGTCCAGAGAAAGGGCAGGGTCAGGGTGGAGAATCGGTATCCCCGCTCAACCAGGGTTCTCTGTATTTCGGAACCGTTGTCAGGGATGCCGTCGAAGAGGTGAATTTCCACTTCTTCCGGGGAATATCTGAATTCCAGTTCGTTCGCCAATGCCCGGGCGGCGGAAATATGCCCGCCTCCGGTGGATAAATACAGAAACAGGATCCGTTCTCTCATCTCTTTCATTGTAAAAGACTATACCACAGCAGCTGGATGCTGTCTCCCTGAATCCCCGGCTTCTTAGCCGGGCGGCTGTAATGTTCATGAACCCCCGTTCAACTTGACCATTGAGTTTATCGTCATTAGTATGGTGTCTCTGACCAACCGTACCCTCGTAAGGAGTAAGTTTTGTATAAACCAGTAGATCCCAGAGTAAGCTTTCCGAAAATGGAAGAGGCAATTCTCAATTTCTGGGAAGATAAGAGTATTTTTCAAAAATCAATCGATCAGCGAGATAATGCGGAAGAATTTGTTTTTTACGACGGACCTCCTTTTGCAACCGGACTTCCGCATTTTGGTCATTTTGTGCCAGGAACGATTAAAGATATTATCCCCAGATATCAGGCTATGAACGGCAAGAAAGTTCAACGCCGATTCGGGTGGGACTGTCATGGACTCCCCGTTGAATATGAAATGGAAAAAGAACTTGGCATTTCCGGGAAAAGTCAGATTGAAGAGTACGGGGTTGCCGAATTCAACGAAGCCTGCCGGGGCATTGTACTCCGCTACACCGGTGAGTGGGAGCAGACCGTAACCCGTATGGGACGCTGGGTGGACTTTGAGAATGACTACAAGACCATGGATCCCGACTATATGGAGTCTATCTGGTGGGTGTTCAAGCAGCTGTGGGAAAAGGGGCTTATTTATGAAGGTGCGTATATTCTTCCCTACAGCCCCAAGCTTGCCACCCCTTTGTCCAATTTTGAAGTCAATCTGGGCGGTTATAAGGATGTACATGATCCGGCGATCACCATCAAATTTACCGTAACTGGTGACAAGAATGGAAAGCTCCCCTTCAACGGCAAGGGATCAGCCGGAAACGGAAAGCTGTCGATTCTGGCCTGGACCACCACTCCCTGGACGCTGCCTTCCAACCTGGGACTGGCCGTGGGTGAAGATATAGATTATGTCCATATCTCCGACGGCGATGAAGAGTTCATTCTGGCCGAAAGCCGGCTATCCCATTACTACAAAGATGAAAACGATTACCGACTTCTCAACCGTCTAAAGGGCAGGGACCTGGAAGGCTGGCAATATGAGCCGGTATTTCCCTATTTCAAGGAACTCCACGATGAAGGTGCGTTCCGTATTCACATGGGCGATTTTGTCACCACCCAGGACGGTACGGGAATTGTTCATATCGCACCCGGCTTCGGGGAAGACGACTACAGGGTTCTGAAGCACAGCGGACTGCCGGTATTGGTACCCATCGACGCCGAGTGTCAGTTCACCGATGAAATCCCCGAGTACGCAGGTCTTTTTGTAAAAGATGCCGACAGGCCGATTATCAACGCTCTGAAGGAAAACGGAAAACTAGTGCGGAGGGAGAACTATCTCCACAGCTACCCCCACTGCTACCGTACCAAAGCGCCTCTGATCTACCGGGCAATTTCCTCCTGGTTTGTGGATATCGACAAGATCAAGCAGATCATGCTGGATGCAAATGACGAAATTAATTGGATACCCGGACATCTTCAGAAAGGACGGTTTGGAAAATGGCTGGAGAATGCACGGGAATGGGCAATCAGCAGAAACCGTTTCTGGGGAAACCCTCTGCCGATCTGGAAATGCGAAGAATGCGGTCATACAGAATGTGTGGGAAGCCGTCAGGAATTGAAGGAAAAATCCGGAGTGATGGTGGATGACCTTCATAAACACTTTGTGGATGAGATCAGCTGGAGCTGTTCCTGCGGAGATGGCGAAATGAGGCGGATTCCTGAAGTCCTTGACTGCTGGTTTGAATCCGGCGCCATGCCCTATGCCCAAAATCACTATCCCTTTGAGAACAAGGAATCGTTCGAGGCGAATTTTCCGGCGAACTTTATTGCCGAAGGTCTGGATCAGACCAGAGGCTGGTTCTACACCCTCACCGTACTTGCCGCAGCCCTCTTCGAAAAACCGGCATTCAAAAACGTGGTGGTGAACGGACTGGTTCTGGCGGAAGACGGCAGAAAAATGTCCAAGAGCGAACGGAACTATTCCGACCCGGTGGAAATCATCGGCACCTACGGCGCGGATGCCCTGCGCCTGTTCCTCATGGATTCGGCGGTGGTCCGTGCTGAGGATCTCAAATACTCCGACGACGGGGTGAAAGAGGTGCTCAAATCGGTAATTATTCCCCTATGGAACGCCTACAGCTTCTTTGTCACCTATGCGAACATCGACGGCGTACAGCCCGATGCTGCGCCGGAAAATCCGACCAATCCCCTGGACCGCTGGATTCTCTCGGCAATAGAAACCCTTGTGGAGGAAGTGCGGGCGAACCTGGACGCATATGATCTCCAGCGCGCAGTGGATCCCGTTGTGAAATTTATCGACCAGCTGAACAACTGGTATATCCGCCGAAGCCGCAGAAGATTCTGGCGGAGTGAAAACGACGATGACAAGCTGGAGGCCTACTCCACCCTCTATGAGGTTCTGGTGAAACTGGTGCAGGTGGCAGCTCCCTTCGTTCCCTTTATCAGCGAGGAGATTTTCCAAAATCTGAAAACAGAGGGTATGAGCGAGTCGGTGCATCTCAGTGATTTCCCTGTGGTGAACGATCAGCGCCGAGACGGATTGCTTGAGCATAAAATGGCAATTACCCAGCAGGCGGTGAGCATGGGACGGGCAATCCGCAGTCTTCATAACCTGAAGGTCCGTCAGCCTCTGAATGCCATCCATCTGGTTACGAAAAACCGGGATGAAAAAAATATTCTCATTGAAATGGAAGACATTATCCGGGAAGAGCTGAATGTGAAGGAAGTGATCTTCCGGGATAACGAGGAAGATCTGGTGGAATACTCCGCCAAAGCGAACTTCCGGGTTCTGGGTAAGGAACTGGGGAAGGATATGAAAGAGGCTGCGGAGAAAATCGCCGCCCTGAACCCCACCGAAATACAGAGCATTCTCGACGGTAACACCCTCAGTCTCGATATCAGCACCAGAAGCATCGACCTTACAATTGATTCAATTATCGTTCAGCGGGAAGAGAAAGAGGGGTTGAAGGTGCTCAATGAAGGCAGCCTTACCGTCGCTCTTGACCCGGTGGTTACCGAAGAGCTGAGACAGGAAGGTCTGGTGCGGGATCTTGTCCGGGGTATTCAAAACCTCCGGAAGGACAGCGGCCTTGAAGTAACCGACCGGATAAACCTGGTGGTCAACCCAGATGAAGAGCTTCATGAATCCCTGGACGCCCATAAGGAATACTTCCAGAGCGAAGTGCTCTGTGACAGTCTGGAATACAGTCAGGAACCCCAGTCGTCCCAGATAAACTCCGGAGAAGTCGCATGTACAGTGACACTGGCCAAAAGCTGAAGATTTCCTCCCCCCTCCTCCGGCTGGGAATTGTCCTGTTGGGGGTATCGGCCCTCCTGCTGATTTCCGGCTGTGTGAGTACCCGGCTGCCGGGTCTGAGGGAAGGGGGCTCCCCCCAGGAGGGTGCGCGGTCTCTGGAAGCGCCGCCCCATTTAACCCGTCTCTCAGCTTCCGGAATAGATGCCGTCCAGCTTGAGATCGAAACAACCCCCGAAGATATTCTGAACATGTTTTTCGCCGATGACATGGACGATCGATCCCTGAATATGATCCGGCGCTATTTCCAGCGGCTTGTCATTGCATTTCCCCGCCGGGGAATGCTCCCCGGAGAGGGGCCGGTAATCTATGCCGGCCATTCTATTCCATGGTGGATTCTTCGCTGGCAGTTGAAGAAAAACGGTTTTGAAAAACTACGCTTCCATGGTCCGGGGGGCAGGGTAACCCGTTTTGTTATGCCCTCACAGGGTATGGGCAGCACAAGTCTGGTGAAAATCAACCGAGGCACAATTGCTATCACCCTGGGTACTCCCCTGAATGCGTCTCCCGGTGAACTGCTGGCCGAACAGGAGCGGATCGCATCGCTGTACTCCATAATTACAGAACGCAGCGGTAAAAGTGAGACAGTAGCCCCTTCGGGGGATGATAAATCCCAGTACTCTGAAATTGCTGAAAAACCCGGTGCTGCTGAAGATTCGGATATGCCGGGGGTTTCAGATATCGTACGGGAAGATCAGTTCCTTTTTGCAGGCTTCAGCTCCCCGAGCCCAATGGGCGGCGCCGGAGGCGCCGGAGCCTCTCCTGCTTCCCTGTTCGGATTCATATCCCTGGATCCAGGGCTTCTGGATAGTTTGTGGATCGGACTGCATGAGAAAGGTGATCTGTTAGGAATGAATATCCTGGTTGAAACCGGGGGAGAGAACCGTGCCCGTGCCCTCAATGGGGTTCTGCGTCTGCTGCTATTGCGTCAGCTCAGAGGGACGCTGCCCGGTCTGGACGAAGAGGAATACCGGGAACTGATCCGGATGGAGCGCAGAGGAACTTCCCTGATTATCATCGATTACCCCCTGAGCTCCCGCATGCTGCTCAACTGATAAGCTCAGAATAGAGAACCGGAGCTATAGGGTGGCGGAACCGAAGCTATAGGGTGGCGGAACCGGAACCATAGGTGGAGGGGCTGGAGAATGGGGTATACTAAGCCGTCATGTTTAACACAGAGCAACCGTAAAACGACCCGAGACCCAAGGAGGGATGATGATAACCGTAATAGATTATGATGCAGGCAATCTCCGCTCGGTGGAAACGGCCCTGGAATATGTAGGCGCCCGATACCGGGTAAGTCCCGATCCCGGTCATATTGCAACGGCTGATAAAATTCTCTTTCCCGGTGTGGGAGAGGCAGCCCATGCCATGGCCGTACTCCGGGAGCGGGGCATTCCCGACGCACTTTCAGAAGCAATAACCCGGGGAACTCCGGTTCTTGGAATTTGTATCGGGAGTCAGATTATCCTGGATTCCTCGGAAGAGGGGCCCACAGAATGTCTGGGCTTAGAGACAGGCAGGGCGAAATACTTCTCCCGGGAGTTTGGGAATCGGGGAATTCAAGGGCTGAAGGTGCCCCATATGGGTTGGAATCAGGTGCGGGTACATGAAGAGCACCCCTCCGCGGGCTTGTTCCGGGGCATACCCGATAACTCAAGCTTTTACTTTGTTCACAGCTATTATCCTGAACCCGCCGATCCGTCAGTGTATCTGGCAGAAAGCGATTATGGTTTTCCGTTTGTCTCAGCCTATGGCAGGGATAACCTGATTGCGTGTCAGTTTCATCCTGAAAAGTCCGGACCCGCCGGCTTGCGGCTGCTGGAGAATTTTATCAGGGATTTCTAGTTAAAAGATGATTCCAACGGAGGATGCAGATGCTTGAAAAACGGGTAATCGTCTGCCTGGATGTACGTGACGGGAAGACGACCAAAGGAATTAAGTTCAAAGGGAATGTTGATATCGGCGATCCGGTGGAAATGGCCCGTGATTACTATGAACAGGGCTGTGATGAACTGGTGTTTTACGATATCACCGCATCCAGTGAAAACCGGGGCATATTTATCGATGTGGTGGAAAAAGTTGCCAGAGAAATCTTCATTCCTTTTTGCGTTGGGGGCGGTCTTTCGGGAATCGATGATATCCGCAGGGTAATCTCCGCCGGGGCGGAGAAGGTGAGTCTCAACTCCCAGGCAGTGAAAAATCCCGGAATTATTTCCCAGGGGGCGGCGGTGTTCGGCCGGCAGTGTATTGTGCTGGGCATGGACGCCTTGAAGGATGAGCACATGCCCTCGGGCTACCAGGTGGTGATTAACGGGGGCCGCACAAAGACGGGAAAGGATGCCCTTGAGTGGGCGCTGAAAGCCCAACAGCTGGGAGCGGGGGAGATTGTACTGAACTCAATCGACACCGACGGCGTGCGCAACGGATATGAAATTCAACTCACTTCCATGATCAGCCGGGCGGTTGATATTCCCGTGGTGGCTTCCGGTGGAGCCGGACGCCCCGAGCATCTAAGTGAAGTCCTTACCCGGGGGCATGCGGATGCAGCCCTTGTTGCCAGCATGGTCCACTATGGTGATTACAGCATATCCCGGATCAAGGAAACATTAAGAAAGGACGGCGTCGCGGTGCGCATCCCGGAGAAGATAGTGTAACGGAATATCTTGTCCTAATGAAAAAAAACCGATATATTTATTCTGGAAGTACTTTCTTATATATTAAAATAGTTATATAGTATAACGGAGAATAGAAATGCCCTATTATGATTATGAATGTAAAAGCTGCGGACATGAGTTCGAAACGTTTCAAAGCATGTCCGATGCACCTCTTCAGGAGTGCCCGGAATGCCGGACCGCCAGTCTGCGCCGGCTCATCGGAGGCGGAAGCGGCGTGATATTTAAAGGCAGCGGCTTTTACATTAATGACAGCCGGAAAAAAAGCACCGGAGAGCAGGGCGGCGGCTCAAAGAGCAGCAGCTCACAGAGCAGTCCGGCAACCAGCTCCGCCAAATGAGCGGCTGTGACGCCAGATGGCTGGGTCTAAGGAGAAATGAATGAGCAATGTTCAACAAGTTGATTCCCTTGATACTTCCCGGGCGGAAGAATTTGCGGATGCAAACTGCCCTGAAGACGTTATGGCCGATGCGGCGCAAAAGCTGAAAGTATGCGGACATCCTGTTCGGTTGAAACTCCTGTGTATGATTTCCCAGCATGCCGAACCCTGTGTGAGTGAACTGTGGGTATGTCTCAACCAGCCTCAGCCTGTTGTGAGTCAACACCTGGCCATTTTGAAAGAAAAGGGAATCGTCCAGTCTGAAGTGAAAGGAAACCGGAGGATATATTCCATTGTGGATCCTTTTATTGACCGACTGGTTGGAAGTATCCGGAAAAAAGTGGATGAAGTGGAGATGGAGGATGCGGCACTGGAAGCCTGATCCTCCGCTTTACAACCCTCACCCTTCCGCTGTACTCTTTCCACCATGAAGAGACAGATGCAATTTACCCTCGGGGAGTTCTCCACCCGACTTAGCCTCCATGAAGAAGCAGCGGATGTAATGACAGATCTGCACAATCCTATGCTTCTTATCTGCGATGAAAACACTCTGAAACTGATTCAATCCCATTCCCTGCTTCCCGCCGGCACTCAGCTGCCCGAAGTCCGAAGCGAGGAAGATCTATCCGGGCTGGTGGAGACCCCAGCGTCCGCTCACTATGCTCCCCAGGCGGCGGTGGTGCTCCCTCCGGGAGAATCGGGGAAAACCCTTCCCAATGTGGAACTGATCCTGAAGACCGCGTTTTCTCTGGGATTTGCCAGGGACAGCAGTTTCGTGGCACTGGGAGGCGGTGCCGTCACCGATGCGGCCGCATTCGCATCTTCCCTGTTTATGCGGGGGAACACATTAATTCTTATTCCCACAACCCTCCTGGCCATGGTTGATGCAGCCTTCGGGGGAAAGACGGGGATCAACTATTACGGCTATAAAAATATGGTGGGGAGTTTTTATCCCGCCGGCCAGCTGCGGGTATACCCCGGCTTCCTCAAGAATTTACCCCAGCGTGAATACCTGAGCGGTCTGGCGGAAGTAATTAAAAGCGCAATGCTGGACGATGCCGAACTGTTTACATACCTGGAAAAGCAGCGCAGTTCGATTCTGAACCGGGATCCCCAGGCCCTGGAACATATCATCTGGAAGAGTCTTATGGTGAAAGGACGGGTGGTGTTGGCGGATCTCAGGGAAGGGGGAATACGGGCCCAGCTGAATCTGGGTCACACCTTCGCTCATGCCCTGGAAGCGGTGAGCGGTCTCGGTTTGTGGAGCCATGGGGAAGCGGTTGCCTGGGGGCTTCTCCGGGCTCTTGAGCTGGGCAGAGTTCTGGAGGTAACCCCCGATTCATATATCTCCCGGGTGGAGACACTTCTCAGGACATACGGGTACCGACTGGATTCAAGCGGCTGTCCGTCAGATAAGCTGATCCATGCCATGAAAAATGATAAGAAGAAAAAAGGCGGTCAGGTGGGATTTATTCTCCAGAAAGATCTGTGTGAAACGTTCCAACGGCCGGTAGAGGATGCGGCAATTTTACAAGTGCTCAACTGAATCGACTCCAGGAAGGCGGGCCGCTTCCTCCCAGTCGCTGAGACCGGGGGTGCAGGGGGCGGTATGGATAGTGCCCGGATGATTCCGGATGAAGGGAATCAGCCCTTGGAGTTCACCGGGCAGCAGCCTCTCAATCCAATCCGGGTCTTCTCGTCTCCGCTCCGCCAGCCGTCTGCGTTTATCGGTGGAGTAATTCCGTTTTTCCAGCATGGAACGAAGCACTTCAATATCCTTTCCGGAATAGCTGCATCCCTCCTGCTCTCCTCCTGAAACGGAAAGACCGATCCGGGCCAGCAGCACGGCTGCATCCCTGTCGCCTCCCATAATTCCCGGTAGAGCGTCATAGAGCCGGGCAAGAGTAATCCAGGGATCGGAGAATGAAGGCTCAAGGGCGATGGAGCGTAGCATGCTGTTTCTCACCACATCAATCTCCCTCAGGGCGGCAAATATTCCTTTCTGCTCCCCTAAAGCTCCTGCGGCAACCCCGTACCAGTACCAGGAACGGGAGGAATCCGGTGAGATCTCAAGGGCGCGGGCGGCCCATCCAAGCGCCTTCTCATAATCGCCGATGAGCTCGTTTTTCGAAAGCAGGCTCTCCTCAAGTCGTGTGCGGTTCACCATCGTCCAGGCTTTTCGCCACAGGAGCGCAGCCTGGAAAGCTGAAGCATCATCCCGACTCTCAGATACCGCTGAATTCTCAAGGCTGCGAATTGCCTCAAAGGCGGCCGCGTACTCTCCTTCTTCAATCAGCACATCGATGTCATCAAGGAGCTGGGCGGACAGATTCACCGATGAAAAAAGGATGCCGATAAGCAAGGGGAAGAGAAAACGGGATATGGAACCTAGTCTGTTACAGTTCATCTAATAATTGCGAAAAGTGCCGGTACAGCGATCCGCTGAGCTCCTTCAATTCCGGTATTCCCGGAGGCAGGGTATGGCCTCCCCCCTGGGATCTCACTGCCTCCAGGGCTGCAAGATCATCAAAGAGGGAATCAAGGCTTGCCAAACTGTCGCTCAAGGAGCTGCTGAAATTTTTCACAGCCTTCAGCCAGTACAACCCCTGGTTATCAGTATAGAGGGAAATAAAGCCCAGTTCACGATCATTTTTCTTCACCGGACTGATTCCCGGCATATACCCCAAAAGACTGCTTACTTCATCCGGGAGTTCCCAGGGGCTCACCTTGGCGGTCTTGGGCCAGTGTTCCCGGAAATGGGTTTCGGGACTGAGAATCCGGGCTATGCCCATGGCGTTGCCCAGCCGCTCCTGCTTCAAAAACAGATATTTTCGGTAGCTTACGATTATCCGGAGGTCCCGGTGCTGGGGGATGAGTTCCACATCCTCCCGGTGAGCAAGGGATGAGAGTTCTCTCCAGCTCAATTCCAGAATCTTCTTTTTTCCCTTAAACGGTTTCAGGGGAAATGTCTCACCGGCAATGCGGACTTCCATTCCATCGGGGCTGATTTTATCCTTCGGCGCAGCACGGCTCCCGTTTTTCGGGGATAGGTCTGCCTGGAATGAGCTGCTGTCCCTGGATACCTGATCCGTAGTGCGGATTTTCCGTCGTCCCATACCCGCTGCTGGTTTTTCCCCGGATTTGCTTCGCCCGCTTTCCAGTCTCCGGGCAAGCTCTTTGCTTTTCTTGCCTTTCTTGCCGCCGCCGGAATTCTTATCCAGTTGTCTGGCCAGCATGCCGGATATTTCCGGGGATATCCGCTTCAGCCACTCTGCTTTGAGAGGGCTGACGCTCCGGGCGAAGGTGCGGCTGGTTTTTACAATTTCTCCCGCTACCATGATATCCGGTGTTTCCCGGAACATCACTGATCCGGGGTGAATTTCAATTCTGTCTGCGGTGAGGCTCTTGTAGGAACTCCGCCCGGTTCTCACACAGATAAACTGCATCAGGCCTGTGGATACTGCGCAAAGGTAGGCGGCCAGCATTTCACCCTTCAGGGGAAAAACCGGGGAGGGTATGGGGACGCCCATTTCTGAGACGATCTCTCCCAACTGTTCCTTTACATTGGCGATCTCCGCCATAATCTGTTCATCCAGATAATAGCGCTTACAAAACTTTTCTTTGTTCTGACTGTCCCTGTAGGATCGAAGCATCTTCAAATAGCTTACGAAATCCCCCGCCTCATCCCGGAAATGATGGTGGGCGTTCCGGGCCTCGCTTTCTTCTCCCTGGGGAAGCAGAAAGGGGTTGTTGGTGGTGAGAAAGCTGGTTGCCGTTACCACATGATCCAGAACGTCCGGATATCTGTGCACCCCTTCAATAATCATTCTTGAATGCCGGGGCAGCAGGGGAAAACGGGCCATCTGCCGCCCGGTGTTGCTAAGACTCCTGTCTTCGTCCAGGGCCTCAAGCAAATTGAGGGTTTCTACGGCACTTGCTATGCCTCCCCTGCCCGGGGAAGAAATAAAGTCAAAGGACTCAAAATCCCTGATGCCCAGTTCCGCCATCCGAAGTACCACCTCAGACAGGTCTGTACGGTAGATTTCTTCCTGGGTGTAATCCGGACGGTATTGAAAATCATCCATGGGATACAAACGGTAGCAGGTTCCCGGCTGAGTTCTTCCGGCCCGTCCCCTCCGCTGGTTTGCAGACGCCTTGGAAATCGGCTTTTCCACCAGACTGGATGTGAAGGTCCGGGGATTATAAAAATTCATTTTCGCAAGCCCCGAATCTATTACCGTGGTAATTCCATCGATGGTGATGGATGTCTCGGCAATATTGGTGGCTACCACCAGTTTAATTTTTCCCGGGGGCGGGGGAGGAAAAACTTCATCCTGTTCTTCTTTGCTCAATCTGCCATAAAGGGGGAGAATGTAGAGCTTTTTCCGGAAGGGCTGGGAGTACAGGGCGGTGATGGTGTCTTTAATGATCCGTTCGCCGGAGAGAAATATCAGCATATCCCCCTGCCGTTTCTCATCAATAACATGTCCCACAATTTCCACAATTTTTTGAACCAGCGCTTCATCATTCCCCTGAACCGGAGGAGGAGCATAGATGGTGCTCACCGGGAATGTTTCCGTATCGATCCGAACTACAGGAGCGGAAGCGAAATAGGCTGAGAATATATCTGCGTTGATAGTGGCTGAAGAGATGATTAATTTTAAATCCGGGCGCAGCTCCAGACTCCGTTTCAGCAGTCCCAGAATAAAATCGATATTGAGACTCCGTTCATGGGCCTCATCCACCATGATAACCGAATACCGGCTCAGGTTGGGGTCTGCCTTCAATTCCTGGAGGAGGATGCCGTCGGTCATCACCTTGATCCGTGTATCTCCGGAGGTTGTGTCGTGAAAACGCATCTTGTACCCGCAGAATGATCGGGCCTGTTCGCCAAGTTCCCGATGCAGCTGCTTCCGGATATATTCGCTTACGCTTACCGCTGCAATGCGCCGGGGCTGGGTAATTCCGATAATACCCCGGTTCTCGAAACCTGCTTCGTGGAGAATGATGGGCAATTGGGTGGTTTTTCCGCTGCCCGTGGGACTCTCCACCACGATTACCTGATGGTCACGGAGTGAGCTGAGAATTTTCTCCCGCTGCTGGTACACCGGCAGATCTCGGGGGTTCATATGCCTTCCTCTTGGATCGTTGCTGTTGGGACCAATCCGGTACATGGGAAAAAAGCCCCGGCCCCGGTGAATAACCGGAGCCTCCGGTATCTATTTTTTCAGGTCCTTTCGGGCCTGCTCCAGGGCCTGCTCCAGGGTGATGCCCTCCCTGCTTTCCCGGGTAAGCAGATTCTTATAGTTTACCCTAGCTGCTGAGATTTCCGCTTCCCCGGCAATGATTCCCAGGGGGATGCGCTTCTTTTCCGCGTAGCTGAACTGCTGCCCCATTTTCTTGTTGAGGGGGTAAATTTCCACGGAGAGTCCCGCTGCTCTCAGTTCCCGGGCCATTTGGTTGTATGTGCCCAGGAAGGTTTCATCCATCATGAAAATCAGAACATCTGCAAATCGCAGGGACGCAGGGGCGTTCTCCTGCGCATCCTCCTGCTTTTTGCCCTCAAGTTCCTCCATGGCGGCCATAAGCCGGTCCAGACCGATGGAGCTTCCCACGCCCTGAATCTCCGTCTTGGTATAGAGGGAGGCCAGATCATTATAGCGGCCGCCGGAACATACGGATCCGATTCCCGGGAGTTCATCCAGGAATGTCTCGTACACAATACCGGTGTAGTAGTCCAATCCCCGGGTGATTGACGGGTTAATATGGAAGAAATCCCCCATACCTGTCGTATCCGCCAGCTCCAGAATTGTCCTCAGTCTCTTACTGTAATCAGAAGGACCTCCTGCAAGCCGTTCCATTTTATCCAGAGTAGTGGCATTGCTCTCTTCACTGTGGATAAAGCTGAGGATTTGATCCGCATTCTCGTCGCCTGTGAGCTCTTTCAGGGTTTCCCGGGTTTTCTCAGCCCCCAGCTTATTCAGCTTATCCACAGTACGAAGGATCTCTTCACTTTTTTCGCTGATACCCAGATGTCCGAGGAAGTCATTAAAAATACCCCGGTGACTGATGTGAAATTTCACTCCGGGAATTCCCATGTTTCCGAAATTGGCATACATCAGTTGAAGAATTTCAAAATCTGCGGCGGCGCTGTCCACCCCTACAATATCGAAGTCACACTGCATGAATTCCCGGTAGCGCCCTTTCTGAGTGTTTTCTCCCCGGAAAACTTTGCCGAAATGGTAGCGCTTAAAGGGAAGATAGACTTCGTTCACATGTGCACCCATGAAGCGGGCGAAGGGAACGGTGAGATCGAATCGCATGGATACATCCCGTTTCCCGTGATCCTGGAATCGGTAAATTTGCTTATCTGTTTCACCGCTGCCCTTTCCCAGGAGTACTTCGCTGTACTCCAGAATCGGGGTGTCGATGGGGACAAATCCGAAACTTCTGCAACTGTCTTCGATGCTCCGGAGAATATTTCTCCGAAGAATTTCCTGATCGGGGAGAATATCCCGAAAACCTTTTAAAACTCTGGGTTGTATCATGCCACAGAGTCTAATAAAACGGATGAAGATTGTACATAGCGGGTAATTTTCCCATCTTCCCGGGCCGTGGTCCAGCCGATTACCGGGAGAACAAGGCGGGGCGGCGGTTTACTCCGCTGTCAGATAATCCAGGGTTTGGGGGGCAATCCACCCCAGCTGCCCCGGGGGATTCAGTGCGTTTATAAACCCCAGGCGCCATCCGTCGGGAATCCGCCTGATATGGATGGGCCGTGGGACCAGCAGGTCCCTCCGGAGCATTTCTTCCCGTCTGCAGCCCTGCAGCAGGGGGGATGAGGGAGTGCGGCAGGCTTCCTCTTCCGGAGATGAGGAAGAGGGGCAGATGATAAGGTTGGTAAATGTTCCGTCGCTTAGGTATCCGTTCCGGGTTATGATAATCTCGTCATATCCTGGATGTTTTCTGTGCAGCTCCCTGAACAGACTCCGGTCGGAGTATTTTTTGGAGTATTCCACATCGGGCATCTCTATGACTCCGGCTTTGTGAATGAACCGGGGTTGAAAAACCTCCACCTGAATATGCATCTGCAGGGGGAGGGGCTGCTTACCCGGGGCATACTGAATGCGGATTCGTAGACGGGAGGGATTGGGCGTCTCTATGGAAGCCCGCTGGTCTCTATTCTCCAGCGGTTCAATGCAAAGCCCTCGAACGGTTTGGAACAAAAACTCGGGGTCGGGGGGCAATTGGGGCGAAAGGCTGCGGGCCATCCGCTCCATATGACGGTGAAACAGCGGTATATCCAGGGATCTACCGTTTCGAATACCCAGCATGGTCTCAAGGAAGCCGTAATTCTGCTCCAGATGGGAAACCAATTGTACCTGTGAATAATGCTGCTTCATGTAATCGCCTTCGTATGGGAGCTGTTCATGGGCACCTCAGTCTTTTCTCTGGCAGTCTTTTCTCCGGCATTCATTTCTCTGGCAGTCTTTGGGCATTCCTCAGGTGTTCTTCTGGTATTCATTCTTCAGCTGCCCCTGAGGGGAAGTCTGACCTTGGCCTGAAGTTCCAGATACTCGGCCTGTTCTTGACTATAGATAGTGATGCCCCCTCCGCTGCGGAACAGCAGGGAGGAGTTCAGTGCCGGACGCTCCAGATACCGGATCATCACCCCTGAGTTTATATTATATCCGTCGAAAATGCCGCACACGCCGGTGTAATACCCCCGGGGAGAACCTTCCGCCCGGGCGATAATCCTGCAGGTTTCCCGTTTCGGCGCACCGCTGACCGAACCGGCGGGGAGCAGCCGGGCTGTCATATCTCCCAGGAAATCCTTCCAGTCCCGGGGCAGCGCTGCACTGATTCGGCTGGATACCTGAAGCAGGCGGCCCCCTGCCACGGGAATTGGGTCGCAGTAGCGGAATTTTTCCACCTGGATATCCCGTCCAACCCGTCCCAGATCATTTCGCAACAGATCCACAACAGTAATGTGCTCCGCCCGTTCTTTTTCATCTGCCAAAAGCCTTTGCTCTTCCTGCCGCAGGTTCTGTTCCGGCTCTACCAGGGCGGTGCCTTTCATGGGATAGGTATAGATCCGTTCATGATGTGTCTGCACGAAGGTTTCGGGGCTGAAGATGAGAATTTCCCGGGGGATATCCTTCACATCCGGACAGCAGGGGTAGATCCATTCATCGGGTAGGGTGGAAAAATTCATATATACCCGGTATGGGGCTTGAACCTGGAAAAACAGATCTTTCAGCGGAAGCTCCGGTTCGGGCTCCAGCGGGGTGGGAAACGTGAGGTTGCACAGAAATGAATTTCCTGATTGCTGTTCGCTCTGCACCAATTGAAAAGCCCTGGAATAATCCGCTCTTGATATGAAGCGGGGGTTCAGGCTAATATTATTAAACATATTCGAAGATACTGTGGGATGTCGGCCGTAGTCGTTACGTCTGCCCTGAATATTGAAGAGCAGAAAGCTGTCGTGCATCCGGCTCAGAGGTACTATTACGGGATACCGCATTTCAAAATCAATGGCGAAGAAAAACGGAGTCCCGGACCGCCCCAGGCGGTTCATTTCGTTAATCCAATCTGAGTTCATACGTCAGAAAAGTAGCAGCATGATCCCCGTGCTGCAAGTATGTAAAAGAAGAATTATAACTGGGAGAACCTGGTGTTAGTACGCTACAAGACTTTAGAGAATGGAAAAGCCGTCAAGCAGGCGGAAGTGTATACCAAAGCTGAGCATCACATTCGTCTCGGCGATGTGGACAACGATGCGGTTAAAATTATCCGGCGTCTGGAAAAGGCCGGCCATGAGAGCTACATTGTGGGCGGTGCGGTCCGGGACTTGCTCCTGGGTAAGCGACCGAAGGATTTTGACATTGTGACCTCTGCGGAGCCCAACCATATCCGGAAGCTGTTCAGGAATTCACGGATTATCGGGAAGCGCTTCAGGCTTGTTCATATCTTTTTTAAAGATAAGAAGATCATTGAAGTTTCAACCTTCCGGAGCGCCGATTCCAAGGGCTTCAATAATGTTTTCGGGGAAATTGAGGAAGACGCTCTTCGACGGGATTTCTCCATGAATGCCCTCTATTACCACCCCCTCCGTGAGCAGGTGGTGGATTTTGTAAAAGGATATCCTGATATCAAGGCCAGGCGGTTGCGGGCCGTCATCCCCCTGGGAAGAATTTTTCAGGAAGATCCTGTACGGATTATCAGAGCCATCAAGTACGGTGAAAAAACCGGCCTGAAGCCGGGGTTCAGGCTGAAGCGAAAGATGCGATCCCAGGCAGAGCTTTTGAAGGGAATATCCTACTCACGGCTCACCGAAGAAATTTACAAGATACTGGGAAGCGGCTATGCCCGCCCGATTTTTCAGGCCCTCTTTGATCATAATATTACCGAGTACATCCTGCCCGGCCTGGATCAGTTTTTCCGGGGAAAGGATCCGCAGCATGTGAATAACCGCAATGTGTTTTTCGAGCATCTGGCAATCCTGGATGACATTATACACAAGCACAGCGAAACTCCCCGTAGCGTTATGATTCAGTATCTGGTGCGGGATTATGTCATGCGCATAGGTCCGTGGAAGGAGCAGAAGCGCATCCACTTTCCCGAGGTGTATTCGGGTATTAAGGACGTCCTCAAGCCCATGGTTCCGGCGAATAAAGATGTGGAAGATGTAGTAGTAACCCTCATGCGGGAACGTCAGGAAGCGTTAGGAGTTCCCAAGAAGCGAAGCCGACGCAGGAGAAGGAAACCCTCCCCCAAACGGAACTCAGGCTGATCCACACCCGAGGGGCTTGAATCAGCCTGAAAATGATGTTCTGATATTTAGATAATGCCCCAAAGAGTGTGGAAACCTGAAGCTTCCCGAAGCGCTGGAATTACCCTTCTATCCGCTCCAGAATGCGTGTTACCTTTTGTGTATAATTGGAGGGGTCCAGCTGTACGGTGGTCTCAAGGAATTCTTGAGCCTCTTCCAGCCGGTTATCGGCGAACGCATTCACGCCCATTGCATAATAGGTAAGGGCGGCGGTGCTTCCTTTTTCCAGAGATTTCCGATAGTTCAGTTCCGCCAGAGTGTAGTTGCCTTTATCGTAATTAATTAAACCCAGATAGTAATAGGGTATGTGGCTGATATCCCGGCGGTTAATGGCAATGAGGAAATACTCCTCCGATGCATCCAGGTTGCCGGTCTCATATTCGGCGATACCCCCTTCTATCAGCTCCCGATAGGTTTTCTTGTTCTGGAAGTATTCCAGGAAGCTGTTTTGAAGTTCTTCCTGATTCACCCACTGGAAAGCCGAGTTGTAAACCCGCTGGGAGTTGCGTATCAGGTCGGCCTTGGGGTCCATTGCCGAGATGGCGTCCCAGAGTATGCGGTTGTGGCTCCGGTTGTCCGTATTTATCAGGTAATTGATAATTCCCCATGCTTCCGGATAAAAGGCATCTATTCGGTCTTTTGCACGTTCAACATCGATGGCCAGAATTTCCTCAGGAGTCAGGGCTTCATTGCTTCTGCTGCCGAAAAGAATTTCTTTCAGGGTTTCCAGCCATGCCAGATTTTCCCGGTTATTCACCGCAACGAAGTTTTCGTTGAACCGGGCTTTTTCAAAATACACCGCAAACCCTTCTCTGAGCCAGAGAGGAGGATTGTCAATAAAAGCCCTGAGAAACTGGATGAATGCCTGATGAGTGAAGCTCTCGTCCAGCGTCTCGTCATCCGACAGCGTGCCCACAAGCTCTGAACGGGTTACATCGCTGTAATGCAGGTACACAAATTCGTTTCGTGTTTCATCGATTACACGGTTGAGATACCGGTCATATGCACCCTGGCCGGTAAAGATTTGTACTTTCATTTTGAAATCAAGACTGTCCAGATCAAAGTGAAAATAGTCGTTGAACAGGTCCAAATATGCTTCCAGCCGCTCAGCTGTCTGATCCGCATGGTTCTGGCTGATATGGGAGCGCACCCGGTAGTGACTGCTTTCGGACACGAAAGAGTCCTGGGCCCACATGCTCCCCGCCGCAGTCATCAGCATGAGCAGAATAAAGATACTCTTTTTCATTATGTACCTCCGATTACAGTATCGAACACGGCAATATTGTAGGTCAAATTTTATTATCTTCCAGATAAACTATCGGCAGACCTGGACATAAACTTGAGGCCCGGCAAATACCCCGTCTCAGCCTTTCCGTCCCGAACGCCTTTTTGGAATCTCTCCCGAAGTTTTTCTGCCTTCTGGAGTAGGGAAATCATCGATGCTGTCAATTGAAACATGGAGTTCTTCAATGATAATTCCCGTGTACTTTTCAATTTTTTCGATAATATAATCATGCAGACTGTGGAGACTGGTGGCCAGCTCATAACCGAACGGTACAGCCAGTCCCACATCGATAATGTATCCACCCTTGTCCTGGCGGACAATAATTTTGGTCAGGCGTACCGAGTTCAGCTTCTCCTGAACGCAGTGCAGGATCATCTGGCTTAAAGCCGCCTCGGAGATACTCACTAATCCCTTGCGGCTGAATTCCGGCCGGACTACCGACTTTTCAAACTCCGACTCTTTTGCGAAAATCCCCAGACCTCTCCGGAAAAATACCTTGATGGAATCCGCCATGATTCTGGGATATGTACGTTTCACTTCAATTGCAGGCACGGGAATTACATGTTTCCCATGATGCTTTCGGAAATGGATTGCCGTCTCGATCTCATCCGCGGTGGCGATATCTTCGATCTGAATTGTTTTTGCCGGGGGAGGAATCTGGAGCGTACTGCAGATTTTGGCGATCATCCTGGTGCTGGTTCCGATGATAAGTACCTTCTTGGTGTGACTCTGCTCAAGGTAGTGCTTCACTTCCTGTCTGTGCTGCTTATCGGTAAACAGGGCGGTTTTTACCGCCGACAGATAGGCTTTTTCCTTTTTCGCTGATTTTCCCGCAACTATGCGGTTGTTCTCAATAAGGAGTCCGTCATCAACAATAACCGGAATTTTGTACTTCTCCGCAATCAGGCCGGCCCGGAAACTTTTGCCCGTCCCGCTTTTTCCCACCAGGGCAAAAACTCTGAGTCCCCGCATACGCCAGATAGCCTTCGTCCATGCGCGGTGAATATTTGTTAAAATGCCATGTGAAGCCATGTGCCCTCGCTATTGTTGTCTTTCTCTTTACATTATATAACACTGATATGCTATTATATGCACATAATTCGCCCTGGAGTGTAGATGTTCGACGCGGTTAATCCGGTTTTCACCTCGGCTCTGTTGAGCTGGTTTGCAGCACAATTTATTAAGACAATTCTCAATGGGATATATAAACGCAGACTTCATAATGCAGCCGATATTATTGCCAGCCTTATGTGGCGAACCGGAGGAATGCCCTCAAGCCACTCGGCTTTGGTGACTGCCCTCGCGGTGAGCACCGGAATTCTTGAGGGAATAAACACCACCCTGTTTGCACTTTCTCTGTTCTTCGCAATTGTCGTGATCAGGGACGCCCTGGGAGTCCGCCTATCAACAGGACGGCAGGCTCAGGCTCTGAACCGTTTGGGGCGCACCCTGGAGGAACGTGAGCAGATAGATTTCGCCCCGGTGAAAGAGGTTCACGGCCATACTCCCCCTGAGGTGCTGGCGGGAGTTCTTTTGGGCGGCGGCATAGCACTCCTTTCCAGTCTGATGGCCTCATGAAACATAGCGCTCATTCTCTGGCGAGCCCTCTGTTCTGGGCTGCCAGGATAGTACCTCCGGGAATTCTGCTGTTGATGCTGGCGGCGCTGTTTTTTCTGATTCCCGGAATCAGTTCCATGGATAGCACTGTGGGCAACCCGGATCAGGCGGAGCTTCTCATTGTGGAAGTGTCCGGTTCAACCTCCGCCGCAGCCCGTCTCATGGAAAATTACGGCATGGGGAAGATCATCCATCGGGGCAATGCCACCCTGCTGTTCAATAATTTCTCCCAGACCGGGGAGCTTCAGCTTGAACAACTGCTCCAGCGGAATTCTCCTGAAGATCCCAGAGTCCCCCCTTATATACAGGATCTTGCGGGAATATTTGAATCTTCCCGTCACCCGGGAGGTCTGCTGTATGTTCCCGGCGGAAACCACGGAGGGGCGGATCCGGATGCCCTTTCCCGTCACCTTTCACGGAACGGAATGGCCAATTTTGTTCATGTGGACAACCGTCTTCCCCCCTTGTTCGGAGTGCTCATCTGGACGGTACTGTTTGTCCTGGTGCTGATGTACAACCACGGGCGCTTCTGGACGTTCATTGCCGGTGCGGTGGTGCTCCCCCTTTTCTCTGTGCGTATACCCATCCATTTTTCCCTCTTGATTATATATTTCATTGCGCTGAGGGACTTTTTCTACCGCCAGGACCTGGAGTATCAGAGAGAACTCAACCGGGGAGACGCGGGCTCACCCGCCCAACCGGGATTACGGGGTGTATTGAAATATTATGCCCGTAAGCTGTGGGGGCAGCATCCGTATCACATGTTCTGGATCGGCGGACTCGCCGCCGCCATTCTTCTCTCCGCATTGTTTTACGGCAGTCTGGAGAGCATCATGCTTATTCCCCTTACCCTTACCGGCTTTTGGGTGCTTTTGGGTGTAATGAATCATCATGGGCATCTGCGTACCCAACGGGAACATCCCCTGTTTTTTACCCGGGGTATTACCCCCTCATGGGATCTGCCCGGGAGAAAGGAACGGATTCTGGTAATCGCCGCCGTACTCATTGCAGTCAGCGTACCGGTGGTGTTCCGGGTGAATGCCGCAGGTTTCCCGGTGACCTTTATTTCCACGGAGCTACAGGGTAGTCTGGAGAATGGGGAGGAGACCGACCAACTTCTGGGGGAGATCAGGGATGTAATGAAGCTCAGGGTGGAAAATGAAACCCGTCGGGACCCATACCGGGCATTTTCTCCCGCCGCACTTCTGCTGGCTAACCGGGCCTACCAACAGGCTTTTCCCTATTTAGCCCTTCGGCAGAGCGATGCCCAGCAGGCGGGGAGATTTGAGGACGGCCGTGTGCTTCTTAGCAGATTCCGCCGTGAGGAGAATGGTGAGCTGGAATCCTACGATGAGGTGGTCTTGGAAATCGGGAGAATCTGGCTGAAAAATGAGCTGGAGAGCATGGCAGACAATTCTATGCTTCAATTGTATAGTGACGGAGAAAGATGGTATGATGTGCGCCCGGAAAGTTCCATTCCCGTATTCTCCCGGGTTTGGAGTCTGATCCCTGAGTTACTTCTCCTGCTGCTGGCAGCTTTTCCCTGGATAAGTAAAGGCCGCTTCGCGGTTATCAGCAGAATAATTCACCGTGTGAAACCCGGTGGAAGAAAGTGATCCGGGGCTCGGCGTTACCATTTCCGGCCATAAAGAGGTGATCGTGATAGCTCATGAAAAGGGAATTAAGCCCTATTCAATTATAGAACCGGACTTTTCCCGTCCGGTGTGGTCGGCATCCCTGCCGTATCATGCAATAGTACCCCTGCTTCAGCACCAGGGAGTGGAGGCGCTTCCCCTTGTAAAGAAGGGGGATCATGTGAGAGAAGGGCTGCTTATCGGCCGCTGTGAAGAGGGGCGGGGCGCGGCAGTTCACGCACCCATTCCCGGAGTTGTTGAAGATGTGGTGGATATGAAGCTTCCCAGCGGCGAAAGCTGCCGGGGAATACGTATCAGACTGGAAGGGCAGTTCGATTATCTGGGAAAACCCCGGGAACCCCATCCCTGGGAGGATCTGAGCCCCCTGGCTCTTATCGATCTGATATCAGAGAAGGGCCTGGTGCACATGGACGGTTTCACCGAGCCCCTTGGAGACATGCTGAGGGATATGCGGAAGCATAAGGCGGGTTCCATCGTCATCAATGCAGCCAGCGGTTACCCGTTTTTATCCAACGAAATCCGTCTGCTGAAAGAGCATCCGGGAGAGGTTGTGGAAGCGTTGAAAATTCTCTCGAGAATTCTCAGTACCGAAGATGTATGGTTCGTACATCCCGCATCCCACCGCCGCTATGTTATGGAGTTCCGGAAAGCAGCACAATCCCGGGGGGTGAAACTCCGGAGGAAAATTCGTTCCGACAAGTACCCGGCGGGAGACCCGTATGAACTCATTCATATGGTCTCCAAAAAAGAGCTGATGCCCCAGGCTGATTTTTCCAGTTCCCCGGTTGCCGTGCTGGCAGTGTCCACCCTCTTTGCCGTGTATGAAGCGGTGGTGCTTCGTAAAGCGCTGGTCGACAGGCTCATCACCATTGGGGGGGGAGCTCTGGGGGCAGCACGAACTGTCCGGGTGCGCATCGGAACCCCGATTTCCGCAGTGTTTGCAGAGGTTGGGGGCCTCCAGCGGGAGGCGGCGAAGCTTTTGGTGGGAAATCCCCTTCAGGGGTATGAAATCGTGGAGGCGGACAGTCCGGTTACCAAACAGGTCACTGCGGTGCTCGCCCTCACCCAGGAAGAGCTTGGAATCGAACAGGAACGTCCCTGCATCCAATGCGGTGCATGTGTGGATCATTGTCCCGCCAATCTGGAGCCGGTGATCCTTCATAAACTGCTTCGCCAGGACAGACTCAATGAAGCCCTTGAGGCCGGGCTGAACGCATGCAGGGTGTGCGGTATCTGCTCCCATGTGTGTCCCTCCCACATTCCTCTTACGGGAATAATCCGGGATGGTATGGTACGAAGCTCCCAGGAGCTGCAGGAGTCACAGGAGCTGCAGGAGGTCCAGGGGCAGCAGGCATCAGACACAATTATCAAGGGAGACTGATGTGAGTTCACGAATCAATATGCCAAGGAATCTGTCATCTGCAGCCCTTCCCCATTATTCAGGAGCCATATCGGCTTCCAGGGGGATGTGGACCATGTCTGTCCTGCTGCTGCCCCTTCTGATTTGGGGTATTCTCGTTTTTGGTTTTTACAGTCTTGCGGTGGTCACCCTTGCGGTTCTCAGTTCCCTTTCCGGGGAGCTGTTGGGGATGCTCTTCACCCGCAAATCGGATTTCAGTGTTCAGCTGTACATGGATGAATTGGGCAATGGCAGTGCAGTTCTATCCGGTCTTCTTCTGGGGCTGATTCTCCCGGTTACTGTGAGTCCCTTCATTCCCATAATTGCAGGAATTTTCGGCATGGTGGTGGTGAAATGGAGTTTCGGGGGGCTGGGTGCCAACTGGCTGAATCCCGCTCTGGCCGGAACCCTGTTCGCCGGGCTAAGCTGGCCGGGGGGCATGCAGTCCCGGGACTGGAGTACTTCGCTCATTCCGGGATTGAATTGGAACCCCGGGACAAGCCGCCTTACGGATATGGCCAGGATTAAGATGAACCTGATGAACGACGGTGCGGCCCGGGTATTCCGGCCGATGGAAATGATCGACAGAGAATTCACCACCGCAGACAGTCTTATCTCCCGCTTCCTTAATGAGCAAATTCTTCTGTCAGGGGGGACCAAACTTCCCGACGGATATATTGATTATATTTTGGGATTCAAGCTGGAGGGGATCGGACAGACATCCATTCTTCTGATTCTCCTGGTTTCGGTGTTTTTGTTTGCCCGGGGAATTATTTCCTGGCAGATTCCCACGGGAGGCGTTCTGGCTCTCAGCGGCTTAACCGCGGTATTTTCCGGTGTGAACTGGGGCAGCAGCCTTTTCACCGGAGATGTATTGTTTGCATTAAGCAGCGGCGGATTTCTGTTTATTCTTTTTTTCATGGCAACCGACCCGGTAACCACACCCTACACATCCGGAGGGAAACTGCTCTTCGGAGTGGGAGTGGGGGTGTTGGTCTTCCTCTTCCGGGAATTTTCCCTGCTTCCTGACGGTTCAGTGCTGGCGGTTCTTATTATGAACATGTTCAGCCCGGCGATTATTATTTTTACCCGGCCCAAACCGTTCGGTTTCGAGAAAAGGGGCAGGAAATGACCAGAAAAAACGGATATGCCATTCTTCAGTTTTCTCTCCTGATTCTGTTCTCCGCCATGCTGATCCTGCTGATTCTGTTGTTAAGCAATGGAGTGAGAGAAGACACCCTTCTACGATATGAGCGGCAGGCATTGGACACATTGAACCTCAGCGGACGGATTGTTGAAATACGCGAACTGCCCCAGGGCCCTGCGAGGAGAATATATGTAAGCTCAGACGGGGAGCAGGTGCTTCTTATGGAGCAGGATACCGGCCTTTCCCGGCTTCGGATTCTGGTTCATCTGGATGTCCGGGGAGAGTACGCCGCCCACCGTCTGGTGCACATACATAACCCCCTGGAGGGATGGTATATGGGCAACGGGCACATGTGGAATCATGGAGATAACCCTTTTGCATCCCGGCCCCCAGACCCCCAGTGGGCCCAACGGCTGCGGGGGATTATCCGTGAAGCAGGGGAGCTTGCCTTATGAAACATTTTTTTCAGCATCTCTATCGGTCAAACACGCTGTTGTGCACCGTTGCGGGAATCGGACCGATCCTGCTTCTTTCCTCAAGACTTATCTATTCATTGAGTATCAGCATGGTACTTTTGATCTATGCTTCGCTGCTTTTGCTCATGAATCTGATTATTCAAAATCTTTTCGATGAGCGTCTCTGGTATTCAGCAAGAATTCTTACCGCTGCAGTCTGGATAAGCATTATCGATATTCTCATGGGGAGTTTCTTTCCCCTGCTCAGATCAGACCTGGGGATTCTTCTTCCCATGATTCTGGTCATGAATCAGGGGCTCATGTTTCTGCTGCCCGGAGAGGTGAAATGGCCCGGCGGGAAGTCCCCAAGGACGGAAGACCGGGAGGTCGGTGCCTTGTTTGCGGGCCTTTTCGGATATATTCTGCTGCTGAATTTCATTGCGTTGCTCCGGGAACTCATCAGTTTCGGTTCGTTGAATATGCGGCTTCGTCCCTGGGATCCTGAGCTCCTGCAGACCCCCGGGCCGTTCATGCTGTTTTCCACCGTGTTCGGCGCATTGCTGCTTCTGGCGTATATCAGGTCTGCCATTGAATCAGGGAGGGAAGAATGAACACCGCATCCCTTGTGTTTATATTTACGGTAAGTCTCAATGTTTTTGTCCTGTACCTGGCAGGTATGGCTGAGATTCTCGGCAGCCCGGTGGGTGGACGGAGCATGATCCGGGACAGTCTGAAGCGCCACTGGCTGTATAAAGGCGGATATCTGCTGTTGTGGGGTGTCATAGCCATCCTTATTCAGCGATTGTGCATACTTCTGCCCCGGGGCGAAGCGCTTTTCATCAGCTTTTTTGCACTGGCCTATCTTATTTTCCGGTCGCTTTTTATTCTCATCCTCTCGAAAATTCGGGGGTTGGAGCACCGGGAAATTATCGTAAAGGCGGTTGACAGACTCTTCCGTGATCCTGTACTTCTCATACCCGTACTGGTAATCGGCTACTCCAGGCTCACCGTGTATCAGAGTCTGATTGTGGTTGCATCCGCCTGGGCCGGTCTGGGAATTTCCCTGCTGCTGTTTGTCTCCATCCGGGTCAAAGTTGATCTTGAAGAGGGCAGACCCCGGCTAAAGGGCAGTAATATGATGATTCTTTCGGCTGCGTTGATGGCCATGCTGCTTATTGCGTTGGATCAGGCGTTTTTTATCCGCTTCATGCCATAATTTTCAGTTCAGATGTTGAGAGAACGTCTGTGTGCGAGTACAATTTAGAATTATAGGATAACCGTTCAACGGTACACGTTTATCATGAATCAAACCCAGGTCATTTTCGGAAGTGCACATTCTCCTCCCCTCGGTCTCCTCACAGATGAAATGGAAAATCTGTATCAGAGCTATTACCGACCTCTTCTGAAAGTACTTTATGCCCATCCCCGGGTGCGCATGGTGCTCTATTTCTCCGGAAGCCTTCTTGAATGGATAGAGGAGCAGCACAGCGAATTTATTGATGTCATCGGCGAGATGGTCAAACGTCGACAGCTGGAGTTGATCGGCGGCGGGTATTACGCACCGGTGTTCGGGCTTATTCCTAAACAGGACCGGATTGGTCAGATTGAACTGCTTACCACCTACCTTCGGCGAAATTTCGGCCGCCGACCCAGAGGCTGCTGGGTTACCGAGCAGATTTGGGAACCGGTAATGCCCTCCAGTTTTAAGTCCGCCGGAATGGATTTTGTGTTTCTGGATGAATACCATTTCTGGAAAGCAGGTTTTGAGGAGCGGGATTTCAATACTCCATGCATTACAGAGGATCAGGGTAAAACCATGGTGGTTTTTCCCATCTCCCACGATGTCAGACAGAATTTCTGGAGTATGAGTCCCGATCAAATCCAGAAAAAAATCGAATCGGTTCAGGCTGACCGTGAAGATCAGGTGCTCACCATGATTCACGGAATACATCAGGATGCGGAAGACGGTACCCTTGACCCCCGGCTGATTGAAGAGCATATGGAAAAAATTTTGGGACGGCTGGATTCTATGGTTCAGGAAAAAAAACTTGAGACCCTGCTTCCCGCCAAATATCTCCGGAAAAACCGCAGGAGATCCCGGGGTTACTTTCCCGCAACATCTTTCGATGAAATGCTGGCATACGGTTCCATCAGTGCATTGGAGCGCTATCTTCGCCGGAAAGGCACCATTACCTCGGGTGTGGGGCGCACCGGGTATTATTACGGAAGCATTTTTCGCCAGAATCTGGGGCGCTATTCGGAAGTCAATCTGATGTACGCCAAAATGCAGTTTGTGCAAAGCTTAACAGCCCAGATTCGGGGAGATAAATACCGCAAACAGGCAGCCCGGGAAGAACTCTGGCACGGACAGACCCATATGCCGTTCTGGCATGGGGAAAGGGGCGGTGTCTATTTCAATAACTACCGCAAGGAAATTTATTCTTCCCTGATCCGCTCGGAGTTGATGACCAGGGAAAAGGGAATTTTTGCTCCGTCGGTTACCAACTACGACTTCGACATGGACGGCATAGATGAATACCTGTATCAGGGAAATTTCATTAATGCATATGTCCATACCCAGGGCGGGATCCTGTTTGAACTGGATTATCTCAGCTCTCCATGGAATTATCTTGATAATATGGGCCGGTACCCTGAAGTGTATCACGGTCCCGTGCAGGAAGCCCGGGGCTATGACAACTATCCGCGCCGCAGTTTTGTGGACCATTTTCTGAACGAGGAAACGGGAATTCATGAGTTTGAACAAATGAGTTTTGAGGATTCCGGGAGTTTTATTTCCGACGCCTATGAGGTTATGGGCAACGGCAGTGCTCTGAAAAAGAAAACTGAGCTTACCCTCAGCTGTGAAGGGAACATCCACGTTGAGCATGAGCCCATTCCCATGAAGCTTGAAAAAACATACCACTTCGACAAAAAATCCGTTGTGGTGAAATACCGAATAGAAAACGTATCTGACCAGAAAGCTCTGCAGTATTTTGCTCCCGAATTGAATCTCAGCTTTATATCTAATGACGTGCAGTACCTGCGTCTCTATTCAAAGCTGAACAAAAGCAAAAAAGTGGAAATCGGTCCCTCCCTTTTAGATATTGAAACTTCCACAGGGTTTATTTTTGAAGATCTCTTCAACAAGGTAAAGATTGATATGGACTTTTCCCAGGATGTTCCCTGCTGGAGCATTCCCCAGATTACCGAGCACCTGGACAGAGAGCGCTGGCGGGAAATTTATCAGGCTTCCACAATAATTCCCCGATGGAAGCTGGATCTCGAACCCGGCCAGGCCATGGAATGCGAGATCAGTCTTTCCTTCTCACCTCTCCCCAGACGCTGAAAGAGATAGTCGCTGACAGGGCCAGACGCCGACAATGCCAGACGCTGACAATGCCGGACGCCGACAATGCCAGACGCTGACAGGGGAATATTCCTTTCCTGAACCTTCCTCAATATAGGCATCTACTCCGCTATTGTAGTGGAATTCGTGTGAATGTATGAATCAGTTCAGGAAAGTTCTCCCAGGATGTGGTCCATCCAGGGGGTAATGGTGCTGTAATTGTCTTCCTGAAGCAAAAGAAACTGAAGAAAGGCATCCTGAATTCTGCCCAGAAAGTAGAGGCTCTGGGCGTAATAGTATCGGGTCCTGAAACCCAGCTCGCCGGGGGGGGAGAGGCTGAGAAGCCGCTCCAGTTGTCTCCGGGCAATATCGTAGTTTTCCAGGGCAAAGCTCCCCTGAACAATTTCTGCCAGAACCCGGTCCCGGTCTGCAGTTTCGAGAAGATTACGTTCCGAAGGGAGAATATCCGGCAGAACCTCAGGCTCCCTGTCCAGTGTTATGGGATCCAAAAGGGCGGCGACGGCATTCCGGGAATCTTCGCCGATGGTTGTGGGAGAAGGGATTTCTTCCCCCGAAGGAGGAAGTCTGTCGCCGCTGACCACTGAGGTGTTCAGCATGAGAATGGGGAGTGTCTCACCCGACCCCTGTCTGAGGGAGGTGAATCCCGTTCCAAGGGGCAGCTCCACGGATTCGGTCGTGGTGTTCTGCCCTGGTATAAGGATTTCTTCAGCTTCGGCGCTTGAAAAATCATCAATCACGGCATAAAAATACGGAATTCCCGGCAAAACAAAATCACTGTAGGACTCCTGACCCGGAGGCAGTTCGCCTACTTTAACCGCCGACTCCAAATCTCTGGAATTCAGGATCTCAGATGTGCTTCTGAATAGACTGATATTTCCGTAATTGCCAACCACATCATAGCTGATCTGAATTGAAGCGTCGGAAGGGGACGCTTTAATGGCAGCAATACCTGGGGCACGCGATTCTTCAGCGAACGAATTGATCACCGTTGCAAGCACGGTCTTGTTCTGAAAGGGGATTAAAAGAGGGATTTCATTTTCGTTTTCGTCCAGGGTGAGCAGGGCGTAGTGGTAGCCGCCGTTTTCCCTCAGTTCGTCCACATAGGATTGGGCACCCTCGGGAATATCGGCCAGAGGTGTTGCCCGATTCAGGTTCTCCGGAAAGATTTCATCTTCGCTCCGGTACAGGCGGTATACCTCATTCTCCAATTCCGGAACATCTATCCAGGTTATCCGGACCTTATTGCCTGCAACGGCGGTTCGAAAGCGGCTCACATAGGGAGTAAACACCTCTGCCTGTGTAAAATCCTCCTCCTGGAGTTCCTGGGAATGGACTGCAGCCCCGGGTATTGCAGAGGAGGTGAGAACGAGGGTGAGAATAATCAATTTTTCTGCGACGGCGTTTGCACTTTTCATTGCTTCTGTTACAATAATCGGCAATTTCCCTGTTGTCTATATATCTATCTCCGGCTTTATACCCGGTTTACCAAGGAAATTCCATATATATTATAATGTAAGAGAGGAATACATGCTTGAAGAACTTCAAACGCCCATAAAAGAGCTGCAGAGCTTAATCTATGACACATGGAGGTCTCTTTGACTCGGATGCGCTGAAAGAGGAAGTGGCCCGGCTTGAAGGACAAACCTCCGATCCTGAGTTCTGGAACGATAGAACCCGGGCTGAAAAGATCATGACCCAAATCAAACAGATGCGGGACAGGTGGGAGCCCTGGGAGGAGATGACCGGGCAGATCGATGACCTGCTGGATCTTTTTGAAATGGCCAAGGCTGAAGGGGATGACTCACTGGAAGATGATATCCGGGGCACTCTGAAGGAGCTGGAGAACCGCTACGATAAACTGCGGGTTCTTGAACTTCTTTCCGACCAGCATGATCCCTCCAGCTGCTACCTTACCATCCATTCGGGTGCCGGAGGCACCGAGGCCTGTGATTGGGTGAGCATGCTTTTAAGAATGTACAGCCGATGGATAGAATCCCGGGGCTATAAAGCCCAGACCCTGGATCTTCAGGAGGCCGAAGGAGGCATTAAGTCCGTTACCCTTGAGGTGGACGGAGCTTACGCCTACGGATATCTGAAAAGTGAAACCGGGGTTCACCGGCTTGTGAGAATATCCCCATTCGATTCTTCCGGGAGACGTCATACATCCTTTGCATCGGTATATGCGTCCCCGGTGATTGATGATGAAATTGATGTGGATGTTTCCCCGGATGATATTCGAGTGGACACCTACCGTGCCGGTGGCGCCGGAGGCCAGCATGTGAACAAGACCGATTCGGCGGTGCGGATTACTCACTTGGAGACCGGCATCGTCGTCCAGTGTCAGAATGAACGGAGTCAGCACAAGAACAAGGACCGGGCAATGAAAATGCTCAAGTCCCGTCTGTATGATTATTACAAAGCGAAACAGGAAGAAGAAAAACAGGAGAATGCCGCGGAAAAGCTGGATATTTCCTGGGGATCCCAGATTCGCTCCTATGTTTTTCAGCCCTATACCATGGTGAAGGATGCCAGGACCAAAACGGAAACCGGCAACATTCAGGCCGTCATGGACGGCGGCATAGATGCTTTTATCGAATCCTATTTGAAAATGAAATGGGATGAGAGTCAGTAAATACCGGAGGCCGGTGAAATGAATGTGCTTGTAGTTGATGATTTGCCCTTTATGCGCATGCTTATGACCCAGGCGGTTGAGGAAGCGGGATTTCAGGTCTCCAGGCAGGCGGTGAACGGCAGGCAGGCTGTGAGATTGTTCAAAGAGAATCCGGAACTGCTTACGCTCATGGATATTAACATGCCCGTGATGGATGGCATGAAAGCCCTGGAAAAAATGCTCCATATAAACCCCCGGGGAAGCATTATTATGTGCAGCACCATAGATCAACGGGATTTAATACTCAGGGCTCTGAATATGGGAGCCCTTGATTATATTGTAAAGCCGTTTACATCCGAACGGGTTGCAGATGCCCTCAGTCGGGCCCGCCGTCGGGCGGGGCGCGGAGGAGTATGATCCCCATTTTCCGACGATATCTGCAGATTTTCCTCCTCATAGCTCTTTTCCCCCTGCCCCTCCACGCCCGGGGGGCCGGTGAAGATGCCGCGGGAGATGAGGGAGCACATTCCGCTGGGCAGCAGCTGGATGCGGAATATTCCAAAGCCTGGAAGGTGGGGGTGCTCCCCTTTATTTCTGACGACAGTGACGTTCTGCGAAGTATTCCTCTGGCTAAAAGCCTCCCAGAAGCGATTGTGGAAGCCCTTGCATATATCAGGTTCCGGACGCTCAGCGCCTCAGAACGTGAAGGATATTCAAATGTGGTTCGGGAAGCTCTCCAGGAGCGGGATGAGGAAGGGAACATCATCGGCCTACCCGAAATTCTTCCTCCCGAGAGGCGTGAGCTGGAAGTCGAAAACATCACCGGGTTGTCAACAAGCTACTACCGCAACTATGCCCGGGGGCTCCGGGCGTATCTTGCAGGGGAAGGAACCTTTCATCCCCGTCTGCTTGAAGATATGTCCCGACAGTCCGATGTGGACCTATTTATCGGCGGGCATGTGCAGATTCAGGACGGCTACGCGTTTGTGGATATTGTGATTTTCAGCCCCTATATTCCTTCTCCGGCCTCAGCGGTTCTGGCATCCCGGCTGTTCAGCATTAGAAGCATAGAAGCTCTGGATTCAATTAAGCAGTATATCTCCCGGGAGATCGGCGGCGATTTGTATAACGCCCCGTTTGCCTCCATGGAAATCAGTCTTCCAAAGGTCCGGACCGACGGAATTTCAGCAGAACCAGCCGTCTCTTCGGAAACAGATGTTGCTCCGGAAACAGGGGATGCGCCGAGAATAGGGGGTGAAGCGGAATCAGGGACTGCGCCGAGAATAGAGGGTGAAGCGGAAACAGGGACTGGGTCCGAATCCGCCGAGCCTGCCACGGCAGCCCTCTCCGAAAATACCCCGGAAGGAGGTCCGCCACAACCACCGGAAACGAATACCGGAGAGAACCCAAGCATGGATCGATACCGGGTCTACATCGATGGGGAATATCGGGGCACGGCTCCTGCGCTTCTTTCCGTACTGGAGCCGGGGCTCAGGAGAGTACAGATATACCTGGCTGACCGGATGGTTGTGGACAGAAAGGTTCAGCTCAACGGGGGAGAAACCGCCGGGATCACCCTGCCGCCTCCCCGGGAGCCCCAGGGACGTCTGGCCCTCCATACGGTTCCCGCCGGACTGCAGGTGTTCGACGGAAGCAGCCGCCTCGGGGTTACGCCCCTGCTTCTGGATCTGGAGCAGGAAACCCGGTATCTTCAAATCAGGGGAGAAGAGATCCAGAATTCCTATCTCCTTCTGGAACCGGATGTGGGCAGAATGCTCAAACTCCGTCTGCCGCCGGACAGCGTGGACTGGAAGCTCCAGATGCAGAGGGACCGCCGCCAGTTTTACGGGGCCCTTGGAATGACTCTGATCTCCGGAATTACGTCTCTCATTTCCCAGGGAGTGAACCTTAATCTCAGTGCCGCGGATTTTCTGAGCTGGCCGGCGGAGGAGCAGGATATTCACCGGGTGAAAATATACAGTGCCAGGACCGTCACGTTCACCGCTCTGAGCATCGCCGTGCTGAGCTCTGTACACAGTATTGATCAACTCATACAGTATCTGCAGACCGCAGAGCAGGCCCGGGGAGTACTTGATTATTGATCCAGCCAAAAAATGGGGGACCCGTACAAATTGAGTGCGAAAGGTCTTGGCAAATTTCAAAATCGCTGATTTTTGAAATTGCCTCACCAGATAGTATTATAGACGGGTACTGATTTCTCAGAGCTTCATTATAAGGATATTGGAAGGCAGCATGTTTAAACATTTCAGAAAGAAGAAGAAACTCACAAGCCGTATCGGGCGGCTTTTTCAAAAGGGGCCTGACACCCAGGGGTTCTACGAAGAGCTGGAAGATGCCCTCATAGAAGCTGATATTAAAGCTTCCATTGCCATGGACATTTCCGATGAACTGCGAAATTCCTCACAGGCGGGAAAAATCTCCTCTCCCGAGGAATTGCGGATTTTTGTCAGGGATGTTATCAGCCGTATGATTCTTACCGTAGATCTTGATCCCCGGCAGGAAGATAACGTCATATATCTGGTGCTGGGGGTAAACGGGGTGGGGAAAACAACTTCCATGGCCAAACTGGCCCGCCGCTGGCTGGATGCCGGGCGAAACGTCAGTTTTGCAGCCGGAGATACGTTCCGAGCAGCTGCGGTTGAGCAGTTGGGGGTGCACGCCCAGCGTCTGGGGGTGAAAATTTTCCAGCAGGGCCAGGGCGCCGATCCTTCCGCGGTAATTTTCGACGGTCTGGAAAGCATTAAAGCCAAAGGCGAGGGAATACTCCTTGCGGACACCGCTGGGAGAATGCATAACAAAAGTCAGCTGGTAAAGGAATTACAGAAAATTGACCGGGTAATCCGCAGCAAGGTGGATGACCCATCCTATAGACGGATTCTGGTTATCGATGCAACCACCGGACAGAACGGTATTCAGCAGGCGGAAGTGTTCCATGAGGCCGTGGGAATAGACGGCATAATTCTCAGTAAGTATGATTCACGGGCACGGGGAGGTCTTGCTCTGAGTATCAGCAGAACATTGGGAATTCCTTTTGCTTATATGGGTACCGGTGAACGCTATGAAGATATACGCCCAATGGACGCCGATGCCCTGGTTGACAGCATTATGTCGGCAATTGAAGGGTAGTCCGGTCATGAAGAATCCCTTCCCGGCGGCTCTGAAATGGGCATGCTGTTTACTGTTGTTGTTCACAGCCCAGCCAGTTTTGTGGGGGCAGCAGGATTCCCTTCCCGGCTCTCCCAGGGGGCAGGAACCTGCCCGGCAAGAGGAATCGGACCGGGCCCCTTCTGCGGACCGGGAATCCCCTGCGGACCGGGCTCCTTCCGCGGACCGGGAATCCCCTGCGGACCGGGAAGCAGAGCCTGTTTCTGTCGAACTGCCGCACAGCTACGCGTATCTTCCCGAAGATATGGGGGCCTTGGACCTGATTATCGGGGATCTTTCTCGGGGATATGTGGAGAGCCTGTATTCGGCCTCCAGGAGATGGATTCCTGGGGATAATCTGCGTTCCCCGCGGGTACAGACCATGAGCACCGTACTTCCCCCCGCCGCTCCCACCCCTGAAACGGGAGGTGAGGCGGAGTACCTCATGCTGATTCAGGAGTGGGATCTGGATGAGCTTCCCGGCCCCTTAAGAAGCAAGTCCGCATCGCTGTTCACCGGTTATCGGCTGAGATTGGAACATCTATATTTGTTGTCCGGAGATGGGGAGGACGGAGAGAGATATCTGGGCACCCGGCTGAAGCTGCACGGTATTGAGCGGGCATTTGAGGACAGCTCCGGATCCGGGGGAGACCCACATCTCCTTCCCGGCGCACCTCTGTTATCCTGGCCGGGCATTCACCCCTCCAAGACACAGGGAGCTGTCAATGCTGCCTCCGAAGTCCGGGGTTCTGTAACCGAGACCCTGCTTCTGCTGGAACTTCATTACAACTCCACGGGTAATATCAGTCTGTTCATTGAGAATCTATACGATAGGTCATTGGGCTTTTTATCCCAGACCCGATGGGAGAACGGCCGGATCCGGGAGTTTTCCTACGCCCGGGACGGTGACCGGGGGTTCAGAGAGATAATTCGGGATGAACAGCGGGATATTCTCAGTCTGCGCCGCTATGATGACGGGGGGAGAATTGAATTCAAAAACTCCCCTGAATCCAGGGTCGAGATGCGATACAGCGCGGACGGAGGGCGTAGGGAAGAAGAGCAATTCCCCGGCGGCGGAAGGGAAATCAGGCGCTACCGGGATGACAATCTTCTGGAATCTTCCCGGCGTGAGTATCCCGACGGCAGGGTTGAAGAGCGCAGTTTCAGCTATAATGATCAGGGTGATATACTGATGGAGCGTTATGAGGGACCTCTTGGCGTTCTGGAAACCAGCTACAGTTACCGGGAAGGACGTTTGGCTGAAGTGGTGAGTACCAGGGACGGCAAAATATTCCGGAAGCTTGAGTACGAGGGGAATGAAGTGTTGGAAACCCGGTATATCCGGGGGGAGGCGGTTCTCAGGGTTGTGTATGAGGGGGAGCGGCGCATATATGAGGAAGAACTTGTGAATGGTGAGGTGGTGCGACGTCGGGAATACGGTCAATCAGCGGCTGGAGGTAGTGAATGAATAGATTTTCAAGGCAGAATAGCGCCAGGGTAAGGACCTTTAGGCGTCTTGAATGGATTTTGTTCATCGCCCGGCGGCTTCTCCGGAGCAGGCGGAAATCCCGAAGTTCGGTAACCGCATCCCTTTCGGTTCTCGGTCTGGCAATGGGTGTGTTAACCATGATCACCGTCATCTCTGTTATGAATGGTTTTCAAATGAACACCATAGAGGATCTCATAGAGTTGAACAGTTTCCATATCAGAATTCCCATGGGAGCGGCCAACGAATCCGGGGATGAGGCCGTTGTTTCCAAACTGCCGACCACCCGGGAGCTGGAAGATATTCGGGGTGTTTCACTGGCCTTTCCTATTATTGAGACTCAGGCTCTGGTACAAGGCTATTTTAGCGGCACCCAGTCCATTGTTCTTAAGGGTATCGATCCTGAGCTTATTGCCCGTGACGGGGAGTTCGCCCGGCGGCTGAAGCTTGAGCGGGGTACACAGATTCCGGAAGACTCAATTATTCTGGGACGGGAATTGTCCCGTTTTCTGGGTGTGCAGCGGGGAGACTATATTCAACTTACCGGCCTGGGGGGAGATTCCATATCCCTGCGTGAACCGGTGAGCATTGAGCTGCGTGTGGCAGATACATTCGAAAGCGGATATTATGAATTCGACCGGAACTGGGGGTTTATCAGTCTGGATACCGCCAGAGAGCGTTTTCAGGCGGGGTACCGAATGGAATTGGCGGTGAAAATTGATAACCGCTTTGAAGATATTCTTGTAATGCAGCGGATACGCTCCCGCTTCCCATCTCTGGGCGAAAAATCCATTACCAGCTGGAGGGAGTTCAACCGGAGTATTTTCGGTGCTCTGAGAGTGGAGAAAACCATGATGTTTTTCCTGGTGGGCCTCATTTTCCTGGTTGTGGGGGTGAATATCTTTCAGGGACTGCGCCGCTCGGTGCATGAACGGATGGAAGATATCGCCGTTTTGAAGGTGATGGGAGCATCCGACAATGATGTGAGGAGCATTTTTGTAGTTGAGGGGGTGCTTATCGGATTATTGGGAACCCTGATCGGCCTAAGTGCCGGCATCCTTATTTCTGCCAACATAAACGGGATCTTTTCCGCCGTTGAATCCGCGGTGGTATTTTTGAGCCGACAGACGAATTTCAGCATTTTTTCCCCCAGCTATTTTTATCTGGAACAGGTGCCGGTGAGCATTATTCCCGGTGAGCTGCTGGGGATATCTCTGCTGTCCTTTTCCGCAGCCATGGTCTCCGCCCTGGCTGCATCCAGAAGAGTATCCAGCCTGAAGCCCAGAGAGGTGCTGAACGATGAGTGATGTTCTTGCAAACAGTCAATTTGAGCAAGCGGGGAACAACGAGGAGCAAAACGAGATGAACGGCCATGCATACCTGAGTGTTGAAGGTTTGGAAAAACGCTACGGCAACGGCAATGAAGGCATTACCATCCTGGATGATTTGAGTATGGAATGTTCCCGGGGTGAAATCACCATTATTACCGGAGAAAGCGGCTCGGGCAAAACCACCCTTCTGAATATTCTGGGCGGACTGGACAGCGCTGACCGGGGAACTGTGACCGTGGAGGACATTCGGGTGAGCTCCCTGAAAGAACAGCAGCTTTTTGCCTACCGTCAGAAAAAGCTGGGCTTTATTTTCCAGTTCCACCATCTACTCAGGGACTTTTCGGCTTTGGAGAACACCATTCTTCCGGCTCTGATTGCCGGAGAGAAGCGCCAGGATGCGGAAGCCAGGGGCCGGGAGCTTCTTTCCCGGGTCGGGTTGGGCGAGCGGCTGGATAATCTTCCCCACCAGCTATCCGGAGGAGAGCGGCAGCGGGTGGCCATTACCAGGGCTCTGATTAATAATCCTGCCCTCATATTGGCCGACGAACCCACCGGAAGCCTGGACGAGGAGCGAAGCCGAGAGGTTGAAGATGTCCTCTTCGAGTTGGTTCGCAGCCGGAACGGAACAATGATCATTGTAACCCACGATCAGCGTCTTGCTGCAAGGGGAGACCGATCCCTTCATCTCACCAAGGGGAGGCTTCAGCAGTGAATTCATCGGGCAATGACCTACAGGGTCTGTCGGGCGGCAGGGGGAGTCTGAGCTTCCTCTCGTCCATAACCCTTCGCTTTCTCTTCGGTTCCGGGGGCTTCCGCGGGGGAAAATCCCGGCGGGGCAGCAGTTTCCGCAGGGTCCGTGGAGGAGTTATCGGCATAACTCTCAGTCTGATACCTTTAGTGGTGGTATTCGTCGTGGCAAACGGAATGATCAGCGGAATTACTGCCAGGTATCTGGAAACCGGCAGCTATCACATTCAGCTGGTATCCCGGGGTCGGGCGGGAGCAGAGGCATCGGCAACACAGGTGCAAAAGGCTCTGGAATATCCCCAGGTGATTGGTGCATACCGTGAAGTACAGGGACTGGGACTCCTTGCCGGAGGCAAGGGGCACAACGGAGTGCAGATCAGAGGGGTCGATCCTCAGCTATATGCGAAGGACCGGGGGTTCCGCCGCTACATGGAAGTAAACTCAGGTGAGTTTAATCTGGAGGAGCGCCGATCCATAGTTATCGGACAGAATGTTGCAGCAACCCTTGATCTTGAAACAGGTGATCGGGTGAGGGTTATTACCGCCCGCAGTGACAGTTCCCGGGGGCTGTTGCCCAAGGTGAGCAGCTTCACGGTTACCGGCATTGTTTCCAGCGGGTATCGGGAGCTGGATGCACTCTGGGTTTTCATGAACAGTGAGGACGCCATGTCGGTCATCCCCCCGGGTGAAGCCCGGGAAATCATTGGAATTAAGGTGAGCGATCCGTTTTCCCTGGATCCCCAGGCCGGAAACCTCAGTTTCATCGATCTTCCCGGCAGTGGTATTGCAGAGAACCAGGGGGAAACGCCATTCATTTACCGCTTCCGGCAGGGGTTGGATACCGACTGGCGGCTGTATACCTGGTTTGATCTGGAACGCAGCCAGTATATGAGTTTTATTACCACCAGAAACCTGCTTCTGTTTATTATGGTACTGATTGTTTTAGTTGCCGCTGTGAATATTAGTGCGGCTATGATTATGCTGGTGCTGGAGAAACAGGAGGAAATTGCCGTTCTGAAAGCCATGGGAATGAGGAATTCCCAGCTGATGACGGTCTTTGTTGCTGCCGGGGGAATCACCGGTTCCATCGGTACGGTTCTGGGGCTTACACTGGGAAGCATCGCGGCGTATAATGTGAACGGCATTGTCAGAATACTTGAATTTATTGTAAATGCAGTGGGATTCCTGAAAACCCGGCTTATTTCTCCCAGGGATGTATATATTCCTTTCGAGCTGTTTAATCCGGATTTCTATCTGAGCAGTATCCCGGTGCACCTGCATCCTGCGGATGTTCTCTGGATGGCCGCAGTTTCTATTCTGCTGAGCATTATAATGTCTCTTCTTCCCGCCCGCAGGGCCGTTCGGCTGGATCCGATTTCCCTTCTGCACCGGCATTGAGTTTCCCGGAAATTCACCGGGGAATTGGTACATTACCAAGGAGCAGCTATGTCAATTTCTGACGATAAAAATCGTATTACCCCTGAAGATCCCGCCGGCAGCCCGGGCGGTGAATCTGCCTCCCCGCAGATTTGCGAGATTTGTTCCAGCGATGAGCAAATTCTGGTTCTTCAGCAAATGCTCGGCACCAGGGAGAGAAGGGTTCATATATGTGCCAACTGCGCGGCGATTCTGGGAATCGAGCGGCCGGAAAGCGGAATCCGCCCCCAGACCGGTGATTTGCTTGCTGCAGTGCTGGATCCGGGGGGGGTGGGTCCCCGGGACAGCAGGGTGTGTGAATCCTGCGGAATCAGTTACGCAGAGATCCGGAGACAGGGAGTTGCGGGGTGCGCCCGCTGCTACGATGAATTCAAGAGCGAGATAACAACCCTTCTGCGCCGGGTGACCACCCGCAACAGTCACCGGGGCAAACTTCCCCGGCGGTTGTGGAGGGTGAAAAGCCTGCTGATTGAAAAACCCGAGCTTGAACTTGAGCTTCAGCGGGCCTTGGTTCAGGAGAACTATGAACTGGCAGCCAGGCTTCGATCCAGAATAGCCGAGCTTGCAGGGGATCAACTTGACGGGGAGGCGGGAAATGGCAATACCTGATAATTGGTCCGCCGTTCTGGCAGATCTTCCCCGGTGGATGAGCAGCGGCGGAGCGGAGGATGATGTGGTGCTTCTCTCCCGAATGTCCCTGAACCGAAATGCCGAGGAGTTTTTGTTTCCCCAGCGTATGGACAGTTCTTCCCTTCTTCCTCTGCTGTCGGGCTGCGATGAAGCTGTGCGAAAGATGTACACCCAATCACGCTCATATGAGCTGGGTGCTTCGGACGCACACAGCATGGCGCTTTTGAGAGAAGAACTCTGCCTTCCCGATCCATGGGCTCCCAGCCGGCCCGGGCAACGGCTCTACCGGGATCAATCGGGTGACCGGGCATTTTTTGTCAACGGTGAGGACCATTTTTCTCTGCTCAGTTTCATGCCCGGTTTTCAACCGAACGAACAATACGGTCAATTGGAGCAAATGGATGATATTCTGGAGCAGCGCTTCAGCTACGCGGTCTCCATGGATCTGGGGTATCTGAGAAGCAGAATCGACCGGGTGGGAAACGGAATAGAGGCGGATATCCTGCTTCATTTACCGGCTTTATCCCGGTTCGGAAATTTCAGTGAAGTGTTGGCACATGCCCAGAGAGAAGGAATGCAGCTCAGCTCCTTCGGTTCCCAGGGCGATTCCAGCCTGGGGCAGGTCTATCAACTGAGCTGCAGAGGGGTTCTGGGCGATAATGAGGCGGAAACACTGGAAAAGCTTGCTCTAGTGGTGGTAGAATTCATACATTATGAGAGGGAGGCCCGCAAATCCCTTGAGGAAAGCGGGACCCTCGAATTTGTAGATGTACTGTGGAGGGATTATGCCGTTCTGCGGCATAGCAGGCTGCTGGGACTCAGAGAGAGTTTTGAGCTTTTGAGCCGTCTGTCCCTGGGACAATCCCTGGGGATCCTGCCCGGAGACAGAGCGGTGAGCAGGGCGTTGTTTTTTCTGACGCAGCCTGCCCACATCCGCCTAGTTTCAGGCTCTGAAGGGGAAGGGGATGAGTCAAAACAGACGGTGGATGAATTTGCCCGGCAGCGGGCCGATATCTTTCGCCTTGGTCTTTCTTCCTGAATCCCTGAATAATTCCGCTTCAGTAACCGAGTATGTAAAAAAGGCCGTGCAATGTATGGCAAGGAGTATTCATGTTTAAGGGTCTTACGCAACGAGCGCAAAAAATATTAACCATTCTCGCCCAGGATGAAGCCAAGAGGTTCCATTCGGACCAGCTTCTTCCGGAGCATATAATGATCGCGATTCTGAAAGAGGGAGGCGGCCTTGCATACAAGGCCCTCCTGAAAGCAATGGTTGATCCTGCCAGGATGCAGGTGGAACTGGAAAAAAACCTTCCCCGCAAACGGGGCGGGTTCATTTTGGGCGATGTACCTCCAAGCCCCCGGGGAAAGAAGGTTTTGGAAGATTCCGCCGAGGAAGCGCGGCAGCTGGGTCATGAATTCATCGGTACAGAACATTTGCTCCTGGCCTGTTCCAAGGAAGGGGAGACCAGAACCTTTCTGGATGAGCAGCAGTTGAGTGTTGAAAATCTGCGGGATATAGTTATGGATCTTGCTGGTTACAGCAAAAGTTCCTCAGGCTCTTCGGAATCCGTTTCATCCCAGCCCGCCGGCGGGAGTGAACGAAAGCGCAGCGGGGGCCAGCAGAAGAAGACCACTCCCAATCTGGATGAGTTCGCCCGGGATCTTACCGCAATGGCCAAATCCGGGGAACTGGATCCGGTAGTGGGACGGGTGAGGGAAATTGACCGGGTTATCCAGATCCTTGCCCGCCGGAATAAAAACAATCCCGTCCTCATCGGTGAACCGGGGGTTGGAAAGACGGCAATAGTTGAAGGACTCACCCAGAAAATTAATGACGGCAGCGCTCCGGATGTGCTCCTGGATAAACGGGTTATGACCCTGGACCTTGCGGCGGTAATTGCAGGTACCAAGTACCGGGGTGAATTTGAAGAGCGATTGAAGCGAATCATGAAAGAGATTGCCCAGGCAGCCAATATTATTCTGTTTATTGATGAACTCCATACAATTATCGGAGCAGGAGGAGCGGAAGGGGCGATAGATGCTTCGAACATGCTGAAACCCGCCCTGTCCCGGGGGGAAATTCAGTGTATCGGCGCAACCACACTCAACGAATATAAAAAATATATTGAAAAAGACGCTGCTCTTGAGCGCCGCTTTCAAACAGTGATGGTAGATGAGCCCGATATTGGGCATACCATAGAAATTCTCAACGGGGTGAAGGACTGCTATGAAGATTTTCATAATGTTTCCTATACCCCAGGAGCTGTTGAAATAGCCGCAACCCTGGCCCACCGCTATATAACCGAGCGCTTTCTCCCGGATAAAGCCATAGACCTCATTGATGAAGCGGGTGCCCGGAAACGGATAAAGCATTCGGTTCGCCCGGATGAAATTCAGGAGCTTGAGAAAGAGATCGAGCGTTTGAACGATGAGAAAAGCAATCTGGTCATGTCCCAGAATTATGAACGGGCTGCGGCGGTACGGGATGAAGTGAGACATCTGAAATCCCGGGTGGAAGATATCAGACAGAATTGGAAAATCACACTGAAAACCGAAGCGAAGGTTGTGGATTCAGAAGATATTCAGAAGGTGATATCGGATATCACCGGTATTCCCATTACCCGTCTGGCGGAAAGCGAAAGTCAGAAACTGCTCAGCATTGAAGATGAACTGCACCGCAGCGTGATTGGCCAGGATGATGCCATTAAGGTGATATCTTCAGCCATCCGCAGAAGCCGTACGGGTCTTTCAAGTCCCAACCGGCCCATGGGTTCCTTCATTTTTCTCGGACCCACCGGGGTGGGGAAATCCTTGCTGGCAAAAACTCTGGCAGAGTTTCTCTTTGGTAATTCCGATGCTCTGGTTCGTATCGACATGTCAGACTTCATGGAAAAACATAACGTGAGCCGGCTTGTGGGATCTCCTCCGGGCTACGTGGGCTATGAAGAAGGGGGGCTGCTTACCGAAAAAATCCGCCGTAAACCCTATGCCGTGGTTCTCTTCGACGAAATTGAAAAGGCCCATCCTGATGTGTTTAATCTCCTTCTTCAAATGCTTGAGGAGGGTGAGCTTCAGGATAACCTGGGGCATAAAGTGAACTTTCGAAACACTGTTATTATTATGACCAGCAATGCCGGCGCCCGTGAAATCACCCGTGACGGTGCCGTGGGTTTTAAAACCCAGGAAGGAATTCTGGATTACCGGGAAATCCGTTCCAGTGCCATGAATGAACTCAAGCGTCTGTTCAGGCCGGAATTTATTAACCGTGTGGATGAAACCGTGGTTTTTCATAGTCTGAGCCGGGAGCAGGTAATGAATATCCTGGATATTCAGCTTGGAGAAGTACAGCAGCGTATGGCCGAGAAGGAAATGGTTCTTGAAGTTGTGAAGAGCGCCAAGGATTATCTGGCTGAAAAGGGCTACGACGCGAAATTCGGTGCCCGGCCTCTGCGTAGAATTATTCAACGGGAAATTGAAGATCCCCTGGCAATGGAAATTATCCGGGGCAAGTACGGATCTGGAAGTCATGTGGTTGTGGGAATGCGGAAAGGTGAAATCTCATTCTCGGAAAAATCCGATAAGAATTCCGGATCCTCCAACAGCTCCAAAGCAAAGCCTGTTACAGCCGGGAGCAGTAATAGCAGTAACTGAACCGGCTATTCCTGAAATGGATCTACAATTAGAACAAGAACCGGACGCCCTGTGCTTCCGGTTCTTTTTTTAATTTTCCACCAAAGTGATGCTGGAGAGGTCTTTATGAATAGTTGCCAAGTTCCAGAAAAGTTGAGATCATCTCTTCCAATCCCCGGGCCCGGACAGCATTAATAAGGTAAACCTCCTCACCATAGAGACCTTTTAAAATAATGCGCCCCTTTCCTTCGGTGCTGATACTCTCCAGTGCCTGGAGAAGGTCCCTGCCCACCGGAATATATATGCGTTCCAGTCTGTACGCCGGATCTATGAGTTGTTCCCGGTATTCCGCCTCCGGGAGGGTGAAGAGAAATGAGCCCGCAAGTTCAATATCTCCGCCGTAAAGTCCGAACGGCCGTTCTTCCGTTCCGCCGACCTTCTGGAGAACCAGGTAGAGGCTGAGTCCCACCCCGGGCCGCTGTTGAATTTCCAGATACGCAGGAATTTGTCGGCTGTGTCTCTGATTTTCCAGACTCAGATAGGTGATTCCCATTTCATCCTGCTGCTGAATGATGTTGCTGCCCTCCAGAAGTCTGCCCGAGCTCCGTCCGATGCTGGATGGATCGAAAACCGTACCGTCCTGAATTGATTTTTCCATGACATCTTCGTCTTCATCGAACCGTTGCCGTTCTTGAGACGATGCTTCCTGGGGCTCTGCCGGGGCACGGGACTGAGGCTCTTCGGGGGCTGGCAGGCGTTCACCTCCATCCCGGGGTGATGATGGTCCTGCTTCCGATGATGCCCCTGTCTGGGGGCTGAACAGGGAGCTGGCAAAATCCGCTTCTTCAAGGGCCTGGCTGAGACGCTCAATTTCTTCACGGCTTTTTTCATATTCACGGCGCAGTTTTTCAAGCTCTCCCGAATTGCTGCGGGCCTCGTTTTCAAGGGCTGCAACGGCTTCGGGTAGATTCTCACTATTTTGGCTTTGGGTGATCTCCTGAATCCGTGTCAGAATCCCTTCCAGCCTCTGTATCTCCTGTCTCAGATCATTCCGCTCGTTTCGTACCCTGGTCAGTTCATTTTCCAGACGAAGGGTCTGTTCCTGAAGCCCTTTCCGGGAGTCGGGGCCCCCTGCGCAGGAGCCGAAGATCAGGGAGAGTATTAGAATTGCCCCTATTTGTTTTGCAATATTTCCTTCCTGTTTTGTAATCCTTCTTCCGGATGCCCGGAAGTGCATTCCCCGTATGTTCTGCAGGAAGATATTTCCCCCAGGTCTGCGTCTGTTCATCCCCGCAAGGATCGTAGTATCTGTCATGTTTCCCCCGCTATGAGAATCGGCATTCGGGCTTCCCCGCTTAAGGCTACTTCTCCAGCACCAGTTGATATGATATGATACCGAATTATGGGACGGGGAACAAAAACTACGAAAAAAACTGCGGCACAATCTTCCGCATATGATGAAAGCAAAATTAAAACCCTCAGCTCGCTTGAACATATCCGTCTACGCAGCGGAATGTACATTGGCCGGCTGGGCGACGGTTCCAATCAGGATGACGGTATTTATATCCTGCTTAAGGAAGTGATTGACAATTCGGTGGACGAATACATCATGGGCCACGGCTCCACCATCGATATCACCATCCAGGGAAACCGGCTGAGTGTACGGGATTACGGACGGGGCATACCTCTGGGCAAAATCGTCGAATGTGTGTCGGTGATCAACACCGGCGCCAAGTACAACACAGAGGTGTTCCAGTTCTCGGTGGGACTGAACGGTGTGGGCACCAAGGCGGTGAATGCACTGAGTGAAGATTTTATGGTTCAGGCGTTCAGGGATGGGAAGTATGCCCGGGCGGATTTCTCCCGGGGAAATCAGAAGGATGAAAAGAAGGGAAAAACTCAGGAGAGGACCGGGACGCTGATCAGTTTCGTACCGGACCCGGAGATATTTCCCGAATACCGCTTCAATCTTGAATTCATCGAGGAGCGGCTGTGGAATTATGCCTATTTGAACTCCGGACTGACCCTCAGGCTCAAAGTACTGGATGAGAACGGCAGGACCATCAGCGCAGAGGAACATGAAAGCTCGGGACTGAAGAAAAACGGCTGGCAGGTATTCCATTCCGAAAAAGGTCTTCAGGATCTTCTTGAGCGGGAAGTGGGGGATGAACTTCTCTACGACATCAGCTACTACAAGGCACAGCATCTGGAGTTCGCGTTCACCCACGGACAGAGCTACGGAGAGACCCACTGGAGTTTCGTAAACGGCCAGTTCACCTCTGACGGAGGGACCCATCTTTCGGCATTCCGGGAAGGCCTTCTCAAGGGGGTTAATGATTTTTATCAGAAATCATATTCCGGAGTTGATGTTCGGGAGGGGATTGTAGCTTCCGTGGCGGTCAAACTGGAATCTCCGGTATTCGAAAGTCAGACGAAGAATAAACTGGGAAATACGGAAATCCGCAGCTGGATTGTACAGGAAACACGGGAGGCGGTTGCAGACTTCCTTCATAAAAACAAGACAGCTGCCAAACGAATTCAAGACAAGATTATTCACAACGAGAAGCTTCGAAAGGAGCTGAATGTTGTCCGGAAAGAAGCCAAGGAAGCGGCAAAAAAAATCGCCCTGAAAATCCCCAATCTCAAGGATTGCAAATATCATCTGGGAGATAAAAAACGGGGTGAAGAAAGCACCATATTTATTACCGAAGGTAAGTCTGCCTCCGGATCCATGGTGGGTTGCCGTGACGTGTACACCCAGGCCATCTTCTCCCTTCGGGGAAAAATCCAGAATATGTTCGGCAGGAGCCAGGCAGCCATTTATAAAAACGAAGAGCTGTACAATATGATGATGGCTTTGGGTATCGAAAACGGAATTGAAGGGCTCCGTTATTCCAGGATTGTGATCTCCACTGACGCCGACCACGACGGATTTCATATCCGGAATCTGCTTCTCACATTTTTCCTCAGCTTCTTCGAGGATTTGGTGGTGCAGGAGAGGGTGTATATTCTGGAAACGCCTCTTTTCCGGGTGAGAAACAAACAGGAAACCCGCTATTGCTATAATTTGAAAGAACGGGATGAGGCGCTGAAAGCGATCCGAAACCCTGAAGTTACCCGGTTTAAGGGGTTGGGGGAAATCAGTCCCAACGAGTTCGGCCAGTTTATCGGGGAAGATATACGGCTCTTGAAGGTAAACATTAGAACCATTAAGGGGCTTCATGACACCATGGACTTTTACATGGGGAAAAACACCCCCGAACGGAAATCGTACATCATGCAGAATCTCCTGGATGTGAGCGACTGAGGATACAACCATGGCATATGTAGAAAAACTGTTTAATTCAAACTTCCTGGAATACGCCAGCTATGTAATCAAAGACCGGGCAATTCCCCATATTGACGACGGGCTAAAGCCGGTTCAGCGGCGGATCCTTCACAGCCTTCTGGAAATCGATGACGGAAAATTTCATAAAGTGGCCAATGTTGTGGGTCATTGTATGAAGTATCACCCCCACGGCGACGCATCCATAGGTTCCGCCCTGGTGGTGCTTGCCAACAAAGAGCTTTTTATCGATACACAGGGGAACTTCGGGAATATTTTCACCGGCGATGACGCATCCGCCGCCCGGTACATCGAGTGCCGGGCCCTTCCCTTTGCGAAGACCATGCTTCACAACCCCGAGCTTACCGAGTATGTACCTTCATATGACGGGCGTAATAACGAGCCGGTTGTCTTTCCTGCGAAAATGCCGGTGGTGCTGGTGCAGGGTGCCGAAGGAATTGCGGTGGGTATGAGCACTAAAATTCTTCCCCACAATCTTCTTGAGGTGATGAAGGCGGTGAAAGCCAGACTCCGGGGAGAGCGTCTTGAGCTGTACCCCGATTTTCCCACCGGCGGACTGATGGATGCATCGGCCTACGATGAGGGACTGGGATCTGTTCTTGTGAGGGCAAAAATCGATACGTCGGATCCCAAGCGTCTGGTAATTAGGGAACTGCCCTTCGGCACCACCACCGAGAGTCTCATCAGTTCCATTGAGAATGCAGCGAAAAAGGGCAAGCTGAAAATCGGCGGCATTAATGACTTTACCACAGATAGTGTTGAGATTGAGATCCAACTCTCCAGGGGTGTGTACACCCAGGATGTGGTGGACGCACTCTTTGCATTCACCGATTGCGAACAGACCATCAATGTGAATCTTCTGGTAATTAAAGACGGTCAGCCCGTTGCCATGAAAGTATCGGAGGTTATTGACCACCATGCCCGGCAGCTGCAGGCCATCCTGAAAAAAGAGCTGGAGCTGGAACTTGGACATCTCAAAGATAAGCTTCATGCCCGAACCCTTGAGCGCATTTTTATCGAGGAGAGGATTTACAAGAGAATTGAAGAGATGGATACCGCAGAAGGGGTTCGCAGCGCCATCCTGGACGGTTTCAAGCCGTTTCTGAAAGAAATTAAGAGGAAAATTACCGCTGAGGATCTTGAGCGTCTTTTGAAAATCCCCATCCGCAGAATCTCTCTGTACGACATAAATAAGGCCCGGAAAGAAATCGAGGAGATCAATGCCCGAATCAAGCAGGTGCAGGCGTACCTGAAAGATATCGTGGGCTACGCAGAGGCCTTTATCGACAGAATCATCCAGGACCGGAAGGACGACTTCCCCAGAAAAACCAAGCTTACCAGCTTCAGTAAGGTGGACGCCAGGGAAGCAGCGGCCAGAAACCTCACCCTCCGCTATGATACGAAAACCGGGTATCTGGGAACCGCCGTCTCCGGGGGGAAGTCTCTGTTCCAGGTCAGCGAATTTGATCGTGTTCTCATAATTAAAAAGGACGGGGATTATTCGGTTCATCCGGTGAATGAAAAATTCTTCGCCGGAAAGGGTCTGTTGAATGTGATTTTGGCAGAAAAAGATGAGATGTCCAAAATTACCCACACAATTATCTATCGCAATGAAGAGACGAAACAGCTCTATATTAAGCGGACGATAATTGAAAAATATATCCTGGAAAAAAACTATTCCATGGTTCCCGAGGGCGGAAAACTGAGCGCGTATTCCACCAGAACCAAAGGAACCATCACCTTGAACTACAAACCGAAACCCAATCTGAGGGTTCTGCAGGAAGATTTCCGCATAGAAGATTTCCTGGTAAAGGGAACCGAGGCCAGAGGGGTGAGACTGAGCACCAAGGAAGTGAAGAAAATCAAAATCAGCGCCAAATGATGAGCTCTATCCGACGCGATAGGGCCGCTGCGCCAGCCCGATCCGACTGGACGTGCCCGGTACCGACGTGTCGGGGCCTATCCGACGCAATAGACCGGCCGAGGCGGCCCATACCATCGGGGGCAGTGGAGGCCGGATTATGGATGAAGGTGCCGAGCGCCTCCCACATCCCCCCCTTCGGTGGACGTTTAGTCCACTGATTCGGCATTCAGAGGGTATTCTCGATCATTCTCCGGGACAGTCTCATTCCGGGGAAGGGGCATTTTAATCACATATTCATAGCCCCTGTGGGTTTCCATGTACACTTCAGCCCTGATCTGTCGTGCCAGGGCGGTAATTATTCGGGAACCCAATCCTGTACGTTTTTTCGAGTCCCGTCCCACTCCGTTATCCGAGATGATGATAATCCGTTCAGCCCCGTTTTCCCTTCCGTACAAATTAATTCTTGGTTTCTCCGTGTCTGAGCTGAAGGCGTGTTTGCAGGAGTTGGTGACGATCTCCAGAATGATCAGACTTAACGGCGTGGCGTTTCCCAGGCTGATACCGCTTTGAAACTGAAGGTCGACATCAAGTTCAAGTGCCGGAATATGATAGCTGCGGATCACCGAATCGACCAGCTTGGGTAGATGACTCTGAAGATTCACAGATGTCCGGGTTTCGTCGGAATACACGTTATCGTGTACCGAGGCGATGGTCCGAACCCTTCCGGCCAGAATATCAAGGTGTTCTTCAGCCGATTCTTCGGGTTTCTGAAGGGCATTGTTTCTCTGCATCTGAATCAGGCTGAGAATGAGTGTGAGATTATTCTTCACCCGGTGATGCAGTTCCTGCACCAGAACTTCCTTGTCCTGAATCTGCCGATTCAGTTGGGTGGAAATCTGTTCAATGCGCTGTATTCTCTCCCGCAGCTCCTGGAAATAGTTTCCCAGAAGTCCCATGCTGCCGCCTACAGTCATCCCGAAAATTTGGGCGATTATCTTACTCTCCGGACTGAATTCAGGGTGGCCTAAAATGGCAAACAGGAGCAGATTGGCCGGCAGACCCAGGCTCCCGGCAATGATTCCCCCGGTGAAACCGAAACCCAGGGCTCCGGAGATTACCGGGAGTGCAACTGCATAATTTGCCGAAACACCCATCCTCCTTCCGAAAATGAGCACAATTCCCCCATACAGACTCAACGAGAACAGCAGGACTATCCAGCGGAAGCGGCGAAAGTAGGTATCATGTATGATAAACAATTTTCCGGCATTGGGTTCACGCAACGTGGAGCTCCTGGAAGACGGGGGTTTACTGCAGTATATCCTCCAATTTCATCCTTTCCAACGCTGAAAACATTGATCTGTGTTTGCCCCCCGGGTATACTTTCAGCATGAATGAGACGGTACTGATTGTAGAGGATGAGGCCTTGGTGGGCCTGTCCATGCAGGATACTCTAATCCGCTACGGATTCAAAATTCCCATGGTTATCGATAATGCCGATGAACTGATTCCGGCGGTCATGGATTATCGCCCTGATCTAATCCTCATGGATATTCGGATCAACAGTTTTGTTGACGGCGTGGATGCCGCAGAGCGCATTCGCCTGGTTTCGGATATTCCGGTGGTCTATGTTACCGCTCATAACGACCACGCCACCCGGGGCCGGGCGGCCAAAACTAATCCTATGGGGTATTTAGTGAAACCTGTGGAGGAACTCACCCTGGTTAATACGGTGAAAAGCGTGCTCTCCTGACCCAGTCCCGTACCGGGGCTTCAATTCGAATGCAGCGTTTTAAAAACGTATGAAAAAACTCAATCTTCTGGTGATGCAGGAGAAAACCCTCCCGGTTTGTCAGGGGGGCGCCGCCGTAGAGTGTATCACCCAGAATCGGATAACCTGCGGCAGCCAGATGGCAGCGGATCTGATGACGCTGCCCCCGGCTGATGCGGATTCTGCAGATACTGCTGCCGTCAGGGGTGGGGCTGCTGGAAATTATCTCGGTTCTGGCCGCTCTGGGGGTGCCGCGAAATTTTGGATTCCGGGTTGAGCGGCGGGGGCCGGTCCTTACAGCCGTCCACTGGCCGTTTTCCGGGTCTTCCTGAGTTAATGCAAGCATTTTGCCGGAAGATCGCTTGCTGCTGTGGGCGATAGGATAGCTGATGCTCAGGGGCAGGGGACCGGAAATTCTGCCCGTAACTGCGGCAACATACTCTTTGTGTACCGGATCACCCCCCCCGGATCCCCGAATCAGATCCCGGAAGATCCGGAAAGCTTCGCGGTTTTTGGCGAACAACAGTACTCCGGACGTCCAGTTATCCAGCCGGTGGAGAAGAAATCCCTCCCGCTCTGCCAGCGGGTCCGGCTCCTCCTGGTCGGCTTTCCCGCTATCCGAATCGTTCGTGGAAGGAAGTATTTCCGGATATTCGACGGCAAGCATTTCTAAAATCGATTCCCCCCGGCCGGAAACTGCGTTTTTTAGGGGATGACATGGCAGCCCTGCCGGCTTATCTACCCCGATGATCCAGTCATCTTCATAAAGTACCTCAAGAAGAGCACCTGAACGGGATTGCTCCGGGAAATGGGACGGCGATTTCAAGGGAGAATGTACTGGAGAATCCGCCGGTGAATCCGCCGGAGAAACTGCAGAAGAATCCGCAGAAGAATCTGCCGGCGAAAGCGCCGAAGAAACCGGGGCGGAAGCCCGTCTATGGCTGCGATCTTTCCTTCCCTGCTCCCCGTAGAAGCTGATTTCTATGTTCATTCCCTGTTTCAGAATGAGTCCCTTGGATGCAGCCTTTCCGTTTACCTTCACTTCATCTGCTTCGATTCTTTGCTGCCAGAATCTTCGGCTCTTTCCCGACAGCTGCGGGGCTTCAGGAAAAACCCGGCGGCTGAGAAAGATATCTAGCCGTGAACCGTCTTCCTGGTCTGAAATGGCTGTGTGAATGGGCTGCGGGGGATCCGGAAATTCCTTGCCGTACTGATTCATGGTTCTTCATGTCCTCATTCCAGAAATCATTCCATCTACCGGAGGCGGAAATCCGGATTGGGAGATCTGGACATACCCGGACAGACTAAACTATAGTTTCCTCCATGAACAGCGGAGAACGCCCCACCTATCATATTTCCAGCATCCGCAATTCCAGAATTAAAGATGATGTGCGGCTCAGGGAACGGCGGCATCGGCGTCTCAGCGGCTTAATGACTGTTGAAGGATTTCCCGAGTTTCGGCTTGCCTGGGAGAGCGGGGCACACATCCAACGTCTGTATATCTGCCCCGATCTGCTGAAAGAAGATGAACGGGATTTCCTTTCCCTGCTTCAAAATAGGGGGGTAAACCCGCTCACTGTCACGCCTCAGGTAATGAGTAAACTTGCATACCGGGAGCACCCTGACGCCTGGCTTGGGGTGCTTGCCTGGGACCGGCCGGATCTTAATGATCCCCGTATGTCCGGGGAGAACTCCAGCGGCTTATACATTATCGCGGAGGATTTGGAAAAGCCCGGCAACCTGGGTGCAATTCTCCGCTCGGCGGATGCTTCGGGTGCCGCGGGGGTAATTGTGAGCCAAGGCAGGACGGACCTGAGTAACCCGAATGTGGTCCGGGCCTCCAAAGGGGTGAATTTCACCATGCCCTGCACCGAAGCGGATAATCAGGAGACCTGGGAATGGCTTTGCTCCCGGGATATTCCGGTGCTCATCGCTGATCCCGGTGCTGTGAGTCTCTGGGAGACATCTCTTCCCGTGCCCGCTGCGGTGGTGCTGGGGGCCGAGAAAGAGGGGGTAAGTCCCTTCTGGCGGGAGCGTGCTTCCCTGAGGGTGGGGATCCCCATGGACGGAAGGGTGAACAGCCTGAACGTTGCCCAGGCGGGTACGCTCATTATGTATGAGTACCTTCGAAGAAAAAATCTGGAAATCCAATAGCTGTGGCGATAAGATAGCATCTATAATCAGCCAACCTGCGAAAACATCCTGGAGGATACATGAAACGATTATTTATTTTCTCTCTTTGTCTGCTTTTTACAGCAGTTCTCACTGCACAAACGGAAATTTTGAATGTAAACGGAAGTCTCGATGCGTCTGAGGCCGGCGATTCAGTGGAGTGGTTTGAACTCAACCTGGATACCGGAGCATTTCTCAGTGCCGAAGCCGTTAGTCTCGATTTTTCCCCGCGGCTTCTCATTGAGGATCCTGACGGGGGAATCAGGGAATTTACCGGACGGGGAAGCAGTGCCCGGGCAACATTTTTTGCCCTTGATGAGGGAAATTATCGTGTGGGAGTTGCTCTCCAGGAAAACCTTTCGGTGGGAACAGGTTCCTTTATTTTGAAAGTGCAGCAGGCCGCCGGGAATACAGCCCTGGAAGCCGGAGCTACTCTCAGGGGCGAACTGGATGGATCCGATTCCTGGGATCCGGTGGATGAGCGGTATGTGGAATGGTATCCGGTGGATCTTCAGCCAGGGGCTCCCCACAGAATTCTGCTGGAGTCCACCGATTTTGATGCATTCATGTACCTCCAGTATCCTGACGGAAGGGTAGAAACCATGGATGACGGCCGGGGCCGGGACAGTGTAATTACCCTGTTTCCTCCGGAAGAGGGTTCGGTGATGGTAGGAGCCAGCTCATACGGTGGAAGCGATACCGGACGGTATTTCCTGTCAATGGAGATACTGGAGGACATTTCGGAGATAGAGAGCAATCGCAGCGTACAGGGACGGCTGGATGCATCGGGTGGAGGCAGCCTGTATATTTTTCAGCCCGATTCAGCAGGAGCCTACCGCATTGTTCTTGAGTCCGACGACTTCGACAGCATCCTCAGGGTGAGGGGAGCCGATGGATTGTACATGGAAAACGACGATATGCCCGGTTCGGGAGGAACAAACTCCGCCCTTTCACTGAGCGCTTCTGCAGGGGAGCGGCTGCTGGTGGAAGCAGCAAGCTGGAGCGGCGGAGGGGGAGAATTCCGCCTGGAGGTGAGTTCAGCCACCAGCATTGAACTTGGTGAAGAAGTGGAGGCTCAGCTGCCCGGTTCTTCCCAATACCAACTCAGTGGAGATGCCGGGGATTTCATTATGGTTGAAGTGCTCAGCGATGATTTCGATACGGTTCTGGAGATGACCGACTCCCGGGGAAATATTATTGAAAATGATGACAGTCCTGCAGATGATTGGTATTACCGGTCCCGGCTCATCTATTTCTTTGAGGAAGCCGGCAGCCTGGCAATACGCGTAAGCTCCTACAGCGGCGGTGAACAGGGCAGGTATATTCTTCGCAGCCAGATGTTGGATATGGATCCCCCGGAAAACTATCCCCGAGGCTATTCCCTGTCTCCCGGCGCGCCTGTGCGGGGGATGATTTCTCCCACTGACGAACGCTTTGATACCGGACCGGGAGACGTGTACGGCATTGAAGCACGGGCGGGCGAACAGATTCGCGTTACCATGGAAAGCGAATATCTGGACAGTTATCTTACCCTGATTGCACCCGACGGAAGTTCATACACAGATGATGATTCCCTGGGAGATTATGACGCGGAGATTGATATTGCCGCTCCCGTAGACGGGTCATACCAGGTCATTGCCAGCGCAGTATATGGGGAGAATACGGGAATTTACGAACTTGAGTACAGCTCATCCGGTCAATTGGATTTTCTTCTGAATGAGTCGGGCTCGATCTCCGACGACGACCAGAGGGATATCCGGGGCGTCAGATTCGACGTATATGACCTTTCGCTTGTCAGCGGCCAGGAAGTGAGTATACGCCTCTCGAGTCAGGATTTTGATACCCGTCTCTATGTAAATGACCCCCAGGGAGAGCCCTATGCCGAGAATGACGACTATGACGGCACCAATTCCCGGCTGGATGTTGTGGCCGAACAGTCGGGTGAATACCGTATTGTGGTTATGTCATTCAGTGAAAATGCCAGGGGTGAATATCAGCTTCAGGTTCTTGAATGAAACAGGGAGACTCATCCAGTCACACACTCTCTCCTCCGGTGGAAATTCTCTATGAAGATAATCATCTGATTATTGTGAACAAGCCATGTTCCATGCTTGTTCAGGGTGATACCACCGGAGATGTTCCCCTTCTGGAGGAATTGAGGGAGTATATCCGCATTCGGGATGCCAAACCCGGAAACGTTTTTCTTGGTTTGGTGCACCGTCTTGACCGGCCAACCAGTGGAGCAGTGGTGTTTGCAAAAACATCCAAGGCTCTCACCCGGATGAACCGTCTCTTTCAAGGCAAGGAAGTAAAAAAAATGTACTGGGCCTTGGTGGATGCCCTTCCTCCGGACACCCGGGGTGAGCTTCGCCACTATCTCCGTCGGGATTCGGGTAAGAATAAAAGTTTCGCCGGTACTTCCCCGGGCAATGGGAAGAAGGAAGCTGTTCTGAGATACCGCCTGCTACACAGCCTCCAGCGATATCATCTCCTTGAGGTGGAGCTTCTCACCGGCAGACATCATCAGATCCGGGCTCAGCTTGCACAGATCGCTGTTCACATTCGGGGAGATCTGAAATATGGTGCAGCCAGGAGTAATCCCGATGGAGGTATCAGTCTTCATGCCCGGAGCATCTCGTTTGAACATCCGGTGAAGCATGTCCCTCTGGATATAGATGCGGATCCGCGAACTGTTCAGGGAGATGATCTGTGGAAAAAATTTCCCATATACGATAGCATGTAATACATCAGGAGGATTCATGCCCAAAGTGTTGATTGTGGATGATCTTGAGTCCAACAGGTATGTGTTGAAGACCCTGCTTAAACTCTTCGGCCCCAAAGCAGCTGTGGATGTGCTGGAGGCCTCCAGCGGAGTTGCTTCAGTGGAAATTATTAGAAATGAAAAACCCGATTTAATCCTTATGGATGTTAAAATGGAGCGGGAAGATTCGGGAATAGAAGTGGTAAAGGTGATTCGAACCATACCCGAGTTCCGGGATACACCGATCTGGGCGGTTACCGCTCAGGCAATGGACGCACATGATGGTATGGAATCAGATAAAGAGCGCAGCCTGCGTGCGGGGTTTACCGAACACATTACCAAACCCATCAATCAGGCACAGATGCTTCAGAAAATTGCCGATACACTGGGTCTTCACATCCCCGAACGGATCAGGCAGCGAATGGGAATATAATTCAGGCTACAGGAAACGCTATGAGCAAGGTTGACAAATTTTATGCCGAGGAAGCTGACTTCCTACTCCGGGAAAACATGAACAGGCTCAAGGGACTCATAGACCTGTTATGCCTTGGAGCCATGGACGATATGAATGAGGAGGAAAAGGAAGAGTTCCTTCAAAAAATACAAAGCAATATGAACAGTTTTTTTGATACTTTGGAGGACAGTATTCTGAAGCGGAAAAAGTAGGTATCAGTTTTATGAAGCAGCACATGTTTATGAAGCAGCACATGTTCCGTTCCTTTTTCGGCGCCCTTCGGGCTCCAGGAACATACGGTATTCTTCTCCTGTTATGGGCAATTCTCATGCTTTCCGTATCCTGTCAACGAAGTTTCACCCCCCACCTTGATATTATCTCCGTGCATTCCCTGAAGGGCCAGATATTTTCAGATGTCCGGGAGACCGGTGACGGGGAGGTGAGACACAGGGGTTTCAGCCTTCTCTCGGGAGGACTTAATCAGTTCCGGAGCAGGACTCCATTCCCCCACCTTTTTATCGCAGACAACAACAGTATTCACGGCAGCCCCGAAGCCTACTTTTCACGGGGATTACATATAATTGAACTGCTGAATTATGCGGAATGCGATGCTCTCATTGTGGATACCCGTGAGCTGTACTTCGGCCTGCCCCGTCTCAAGGAATTGGCACATGAGGCTGATTTTCCACTGGTGAGTGCGAATATCCGTCTGCGATACAGCGATCAATCCCCTGATTTTATTCAACCGTATTATTATCATCCCCAATACAATATTCTGGTCATCGGGCTTTCAAGTCCCAACCTGATGGAGCGCAGCTTGCCGGCACATAACCAGACGATTAAGCTTATCCCCTCCCGGATTGCCGTGGAACAGGCTATCAGGCAATTTCAGGAAGAGACCGGCAGGAACTGGACGGCGTCTCAGGCTCCTTTTGTAGAGAGACCATTTGTGATGGTGAATGCCGTCAGTCATAAACTTAATGCAGGAGAAGTGTCGGCGTTTCCGGGAAGTATGGACCCTGAGCCGATCGATCTGCTGGTATTAGGTGAACGGGATCTGCCCATTGACGGACTGGTGGAATCCGATGTGAATCTAGCTGCTATGGATCCCCGGTGGACCGGCAAAATGGTTCTTGTTGATGACAACCGAAGCGACCGGGGGGGCTTTCTGGATCGTATTCGCATCATTAATGGCAGTGTTCAAAAATATACCGAGCTGCCCCTGTATTCCGGCCAATTGGAGCCTGACAGGGAGATCAGTGAGCCCCTTTTTACCATTCGGGAGGAAACGGGAAGCATTCTGGGTCAGAGGATCGCCGACAGTGTTGAGGAGATTACCCATACCTTTTCTGGAGATTCGGAACTGGCACATATTGTTTCCAATGCCATGCTGGATTACAGTTCTGCGGATGTGGCCCTCATCAACAGCGGCTCCATGCGGGGAGGCGTTGATCAGGGACCGGTTACAGTACACGAAGCCTATGCTCTCCTCCCCTTTGAATCGGGCCTGTACACCCTTGAGGTCAGGGGTGAACAGCTATTACGGATCCTGAATCAGTCGGCGTCCCGTTATGCCGATCCGGAAGAGGAAAAAGGTTTTCTCCAGGGGGCGGGCCTGGAATATGCCGTATCCCTGGATGATGAAACATACGTGGTGAAGCCCTGGGATGTACGTATCGGGGGCGAAGCTCTGGATGAAGGGGGAAATTACACCCTTGTTACCACCACCTTTCTCCACGCCGGTGGTGACGGATATGACGAATTTCGTGAACTGCCCATACTCAGGGAACATAACGAGACGTTGTTGGCTGTTTTTCTCAGATACCTTAACTCCACGGAAGAGATCCGGCCCTCCCCGGAGCCCAGGATCCGACTGAAACTGAATTAGCGAGGCCCGAATATATGCAGAATATCCGTCTGCCCCTGCTGTTGAAGCTGGCGATAATATTTCTCGCGGTAATGGTTGTTCCAGCGGCCATAGTTGCGGTGTATGTGAAACAGCAGTTCGATGAGATTAATTATATTAACCGTCTTGAAACACTGGAGTACGGCCGGACCAGCCTTTCTGCCCTCCTTGAAGAAGAATGGAGGAACTTGTTCTCCGTTGCGAGAAGTCTTGAGGACAGCGTAACCATATTCCTGAACGAAGAGACGCCCCTCTCCCGCCAAATTATCAGTAAAGGAAGAGGGCTTAGTGTCTTCAATTCCCAGGGGGATCTGCTCTTCGATGCTTCCCTGGACTGCTGCAGCGCTGAAGAGGCATTTAGAACCATATTTCAGGATCCCGGCAATTATTCGGGATATCTGGCCCAGGAAGAGCGGGGCGATGGAGCCATTCGCTTTATGCAGAATGAAATTGTACTGAATTATGCGGTAAAACTTGAGCAAAACAATCAGCAGGCCGTTGCACTGATCCAATCCAGCATAGGATCCCATGTTTTTGACATGCTACGCCAGGTTTCGGATCTGCGGACAAGTATATTCTTCCTCCCGCGGGAGTCGTCTGCCCAAGGGGAACAGGCTGAGAACCGGAGGTTTTCCGGCAACCGGGAGCAGTATTCCATACCTCTCATGTTCTCCACCGGCATCAACGAGTACGGTGAACGCCTCTCCCGACTCATTGTAAGCGGGCGGGAGTATGAGATACTCATTCGGGGAACGCAGCGCTTCAATAGTGAGGAAGGAACGCGAATCTATTTGAATTCCCCCTTCAGTGAAATTATTACCGACGATGAGCGAAACGAGATGGTGGGGATCCTGCCCCTCCTGGTGTCCCGGGAGGGCTTGTACGCCGCCGAATTGGCCATCCCCCGGGAAATTCAGGAATCTCCTCAGGAAATTGAGTATCTCTGGGTGATAATATCCGCATTGTTTATCCTGGTGCTCCTCATGAGCCTGTTGATCACCATGTATGTGGTTGCGCCTATAATGAGTTTGAACCAGGGTGTGGATAATCTCCGGAAAAGTATCGGGTCGGAACGGGGATTTGAAGAGCTCAAAGTTGAAAGCAATGATGAAATCGGGGATCTGGCCGGCTCATTTAATCTCCTGGCGGGGGAGCTCACCATGAGCCTGGATAAAATCCGCCAGCAGCGCCGGGAAATCCTGGAGTACGCCCAGAATTTGGAAGATAAGGTGAAGGAACGCACCCGTGAAGCAGAGGCCGCACGGGTGAGGGCGGAAATGGCCAACGTTCATAAGTCGAAATTCCTGGTAAACATGAACCATGAATTCCGAACCCCTTTGAACAGCATCAGCGGAATCACCGATCTCCTGCGCTACGGGGCGTATGAAAAAAACGATGAAATTGCCCTGGTTTTGGAAGAGCTTCTGCAACAGGTGCCGGAAGGAACATATCCCTTAACACGGGAGTTCATGGAATTTCTCTTTGAAGAAAGCAATCCGTATTATTTCATGCTGGAGAAAATCAGGGAAGAATTTGAGTACAGCGCCGGTGCCACAGGTATCCGGGACGGGGAAGACTCGGGCGGCGGCGGAAAGCCGCTGGACGATCAGGATGAGTCTGAAATTCTCTGGCAGGAATCCCTGGAACAGATCCGCAAACTCATACAGGAAGAGGATCGGGGGAAAATGAAAGCCTACGCCAATATCAGCGAAGGGGGGAAAACCCTGATCCATATTGTGGATGATGTAATCAACCTTTCCCGGATCGAATCCGGAGCCATCGACATTCATCCGGAAGTCTCCAGTCTTAGCGAGATTGTGAACTATGTAATGGTTCACAGCGAAAGCTATTGCCGTGCAAAGAACAAAACTGCTCTTATCTCCCTGGAACGGATCAATGATCCCCAGCTTCCCGAGCATATTTACATTGATCATTATCGGGTAAAGCAGATCCTCATGAATCTCATGAGCAATGCGGTAAAATACACGGAGCGGGGTAAAGTGGTTCTGAAAACCCGGAAAATTCGAAGGGAGGGCCGGGATTTCATCCAGTTTATTGTCAGTGATGAAGGCATCGGCATAGATCCGAAGGATCATCATCTCCTGTTCAGGGAGTTTGGACGAACCTTCAATGTACGGGATATAGAAGGTACGGGACTGGGGCTGGCAATCAGCAGAAAGCTGGTGGAAGCCCATGGCGGTGAGGTGGGCTTCGATTCCACTGCGGGGAAAGGAAGCGATTTCTGGTTTATTCTTCCCCTTGAACTGCCTCCCAGAAACGGCTCATCCAAGGGGGACTGAGCACCACCCCCTGGATTGTCCGCCTCCCGGATTTGCAGCCTATGGAAATAAGCCGGCTTACCCGCCCCAAACCGGCACGGCAGCAGCTCGGCAGCCGTTTCCACACTCTTTGGGGCATTATCTATTCGCCCTGGGCCATGCTGTAGCCTGCTTCTCCGTCAAAATAGTACAAATTCTCAGTTTTAATGATCTCCAGGCCTGATCCCATGATCAGTTGTTGAATCTCAATAACCGATTCGGGCTCAAGACCTTCCGCCTTTGCCGAGACAGGCGGCTCTTCCATGAGAAAGCGGCAGCGCCAGTGATCTGTGGTGAATGTCTCAGGAAAGCCCTGGGGATACACCTTTACTCCCCGGTTGGTTATCACTTTCAGGCGTAAACTGCTTCGTGACGCCCCTGCGATGTCGTTCAATGTGTTCCCCAGTTCATCGGGGCTGATGCTTCCATGGTCGATAAAAACGTCCACCCCGGCCAGAACCTTTCGTACATCCGGGCGCTGGTAATCGGGAATAGTTATTTCGGGCATATCCGGACTGAATCGGGCACCGTGGAAAAAACCCGGTGTAGCACCCAGGCGCTCAATCACCGCATCGGCGAACTCATCGGTGTTCGCAAGGTGGGTGCTGTGACCGTCGGAGTATATTTCCGCCGTATGAATACCGTCCTCAATGGTTTTCAGCCAGGCATTTTCTATTCTCTGGGCGGTTTCGGGCATACCGATGTGCACCAGCATCATCACCGAGGCATTGATCAGCCCTGAAGGATTTGCCAGCTTTCTTCCGGCGATATCCGGAGCGGATCCATGTATGGCCTCGAACATGGCGGCGTTTTTCCCGATATTCGCCGAACCGGCCATACCCACAGATCCGGAGATTTCCGCAACCACGTCGGAGATAATATCACCGTAGAGATTGGGGGTAACCACTACATCATAGCGTTCAGGGGCGGAAGCCAGCCGTGCCGTTCCGATATCGATGATTTGCTGTTCGCTTTCAATTTCCGGGTACTCTTCCTTAATCTCATTGAAAATCCGGTGAAACATGCCGTCACTGATTTTCATGATATTGTCTTTAATCATCACCGTTACTTTCTTTCGTCCGTATGCCCGGGCATATTCGAAGGCATATCGGATCACCCGTTCGCTGCCGGGTCTGGAAATCAACTTCAGTGCTTGAGCCACATCCACCGTCTGGCGGTGTTCAATTCCCGCATACAGATCCTCTTCGTTTTCCCGAACGATTACCACATCAAGGTGAGGATGATAGGTTTCCACATAAGGGGTGAATGAACGGCAGGGACGCACATTTGCAAACAGCCCCAGGGTTTTGCGAATGGTAACATTCAGACTTTTATAGCCTCCGCCCTGGGGGGTGGTAACCGGTGCTTTCAGAATAATCCGGTTGCTGCGAATACTGTCCCAGGCATCTTGATTCATGCCTGTACTGTTTCCCGCAAGATACTGGCTCTTGCCGATTTCAATAAACTCCGGTTCAATTTCCGCCTTTGCCGCGGAGAGAATTTTCAGGGTGGCATCCATGATTTCCGGTCCGATACCGTCACCCCGTGCCACGGTGATCTTTTTCATTCATTCCTCTCTTTACTCAGAGGCTTTCCCCGAAAGCACATTCTGAAGAAGCCTCAAAATTAGGTCGAAATACGCAAATAATTTTGTACATATATACCTGACTTAAAAAACCGGGTATTTACCATTCCACTATAGGGGCAGATACCCGGGGTGGCAAGGACAGATTGACTTTTCCTGCCCCTTTGCCTACATTATGGCCATGTTAGATTTGGTAATACTTCCGGATGAGCGTCTACACAGGATATCTTCCCCTGTGGCAAGCATTAATGGTGAACTTGCATCCTATTGCGATGAAATGATTGAAACTATGCATGAAGGCAGCGGCATAGGTCTGGCGGGAGTACAGGTGGGACGAATGGAAAACCTTTTTGTGGTTCATGTTCCCGATGATCATCCGAGAGTTTTTATTAATCCTGAAATTCACGGCTTCTCTGAAACGCTGGCGCCTTACGAAGAAGGGTGTTTAAGTATTCCCGGCGTGTACGCCGAAGTGCATCGGCCCGAAGCGGTGCAGGTCAGAGCATGGGATCAGAACGGAAGAGAGTTCGATTTGGAAGCTGACGGAATTCTTGCCCGGGTTATTCAACACGAATACGATCATCTCCAGGGCAAGTTGTTTTATGAATATCTGAAACCGGGACAGCGCAAGCGTCTGCTGGCCGCCTATGAGAAGAACCGGAAGAAATGAGAATACTCTTTGCAGGTACGCCTGCTTTTGCACTCCCATCGCTGAAACAGCTCCATGAATCCTCCTCCCACCAAGTGCTAGCCGTACTCACCAATCCTGATGCTCCGGGCGGAAGGGGACGGAAACTGAAGCAAAGTCCGGTAAAACAGTATGCCCTCGAGCAGGACATTCCGGTCCTCCAGCCTGCCCGGCTGGGAAAAGAGGCCAGGGAACGTGTAAAGGAACTTGACCCCCAGGGAATGGCCGTGGTCGCCTACGGAAAAATTTTCGGCCCCAAATTTTTATCCGTATTTAACGGCAATGCCGTCAATCTTCATCCCAGCCTTCTTCCCCGGTATCGGGGGCCCGCACCTCTTCCGGCGGCAATACTCGCCGGCGATTCTGTGACAGGAATCAGCATTCAGAAACTGGCTCTGGAAATGGACGCTGGAGATATTCTCATTCAGGAACAATTGCCCATACATATTAATGATAGTGCTGCCACCCTGGGTGAAAAGGCTTCCGTCCGGGGTGCCCAATTGCTGCAGGATGCTCTGGACGGCCTTGAAAGGGGGACGCTTACCCCCAGCGTCCAGGAAGAATCTTGTGCGAGCTATTGCAGTCTCCTCCATAAAGATGATGGAATTGTGGATTGGAGCCGTCCCGCCGAAGAAATTCACCGGCTTGTACGGGCGTATACCCCCTGGCCCCTTGCTCATACCCGATGGGAGGGCAGGGGAGTGAATATTCTGGAAACCCGTTTACTCGCTCACGAACTGGAGGAAACAAACGATCCGGATCTGAATCGGAGAATATCAGAGCTTGTGGAATCCGCCGGTCCGGTACCGGGAACGGTAATCGCTATGGACAAGACTCTGGGAATTCTGGTACAAACTGGAGACGGCATCCTGGTGCTTACCCGGCTTCAGCTGCATACCAAGAAGGCGCTTGATTTCATCAGTTTTATTAATGGAAACTCCGGGTTTATATCATCGGTCCTTGGGGGATAAAGCATTCCTATGAAACAGATCTTCGGAAATATACAACGCAAAATGAAAACACTTCTCCCCGATCCCCAGGAGCATCCTGAGAATCGGTACTTTAAAATTCTGCTGTGGGGGTTTCTGGGCATTTTTGCCCTCGGCATACTGGCCGGAACCGTCTCCCTGTTTATCACCCTGCAGGGAGCGGAAGATACCCTGATACCCAATCTCAAGGAGATGGAACTTGTTTCCGCCCTGGAAGAACTTCAGAGCAGGGGACTCAACGTCAGAGTTCAGCAGCGTTTTGACAGTAACCCGGAACTCAGGGGGGCGGTAATAGATCAGCGCCCCGATGCCGGAAGTCAAGTACGGGTAGGCAGAACGGTCCAGCTCATTGTAAGCAAAGGACCGGTTGTTGATCAGGTGGGAGATTACCGGGGGCTTACCCTGGATGATCTGCGCAGGCAGTTGGCAGCCCAGTTCGCCACCCACGACTCCCTCCTGGAAGTTCGGAGCGAAAATATCAGCTACATCTTCTCCGAAGAACCTGAGGGAACCATCATTTCCCAGGAACCCCAGGCGGGAGCAAATTTGAGCGGATATACAGATCTCAATCTGCTGGTAAGCCGGGGACCGGAGGTGCTGGGTGTGGAAGCACCGGAAACTCTGGGTCTGGATTACCGTCAGGCTCTGGGGCTTCTTGCGGGACGGAGCATCCCGTTTGTGTTCCGCTACAGTTC
>NZ_JBXWXS010000024.1:0-52642 GCF_059431795.1 Salinispira sp. | reverse complement strand
TGAACCATTTAGGCCGGTGATGATGTTGGAAGATATACGAAGTACTAGACAGGCGAAGAGCGCATAGCTCGCGCCTGATTCAATACATGAACGGGAGAACGTCTCCCGATTGACTTTTTATAGGAGTAGGTTATGACACATACCGATGTTCTGGTAATCGGCGCAGGTTCGGGCGGTATTACCGCAGCGGTAACAGCAGCGGGTTTTGGAAAAAAAGTCCTCTTAGCGGATAAACATCTGCCCGGAGGTGAATGTACCTGGTCAGGTTGTGTTCCCAGTAAGGCGCTCATTCACCAGGCGCAGATCAGCCATGTGACAGCCACACAGGTGCCGGATTTTACACCTGATACCCGAAGGGCCATGGAGCATGTACACCAGGTGCGAAAATCGGTGTACTCCCACGAAAGCCCCGAAGCATTGGCCAAAATGAATATTGAATTTCTCCAGGGTCAAGTCCGCTTCATTGACAAAACAACAGTTGAAATAGGCGATTCCCGCATCAGTGCTTCTAAAATTATTATTGCCAGCGGTTCCTCCGCTTTCATCCCTCCGATTACCGGGCTTGCAGATATGCCCTACCTCACCAATGAAAACCTGTTTGAACTGGAAGAGCTCCCCCAATCCATGATTGTCCTTGGCGGCGGTCCCATCGGTATCGAACTTGCTCAGGCTTTGAACCGTCTGAGCGTACGGGTGGAGCTGGTGGAAATGGCCGAGCGGATACTCCCCCGGGAGGAGGCAGAAATGTCCGATCCCCTGAGAAGCGTTCTTGAGAACGAAGGTGTGAATGTACATACATCAACCCGCGCAGTGAGTGTGGAACAGACCGATGGCCGCGTTTCCCTTCTATGCAAAAGCAGCGACGGGAAAGAAGTCCATCTTGAAGCAGAACGCATTCTGGTTGCCGTTGGAAGGGCCGCCAACGTGAAGGATTTAAACCTGGAGGGGGCGGGAGTCAAATATTCCCCCAAAGGCATTTCTGTGAACCGGAAAATGCAGACCAGTCAAAAGAATATTTACGCGGTGGGAGATGTTGCGGGTCCCTGGCTGTTCTCTCACATGGCAAACACCCAGGGGATTCAGGCTGTGCAAAACGCAATTCTTCCCTTTACACGGAAGGTAAGCAATGAAACACCCGTCTGGGTAACCTACACCGAGCCCGAACTGGCCAGGGCAGGAATGAGCGAGGATGAAGCACGGGCGGCTCACGGGGATTCGGTGAGGGTGTATCATTTCGATATGAACGATCTTGATCGCACCAGAACCTCCGGCGGGAGCGTGGAAAGGGTAAAACTAGTACTCAACCGTAAAGGTAAAGTTTTGGGAGCAAGTATTCTTGCCCAAAGGGCGGGAGAAATGATCGGTGAAATCCAGGTTATCAGAAAACTCAGGATCAACTTTGGAAAGCTTGCAGGAATTGTGCATCCGTATCCCAGCTATTCCGAGGTATTCCAGAAAATCGGAAAGAAGGTGCTTGTGGATAATCTGCTCAATAATCCGATTGTTAAATTTTTCCGAGGTAAATGAAAATGCGTGATGAACTGAAGCTGGAAAATCAGCTCTGCTTCAAAGTACACCGTCTTTCCCGCGTATTTATAAAACTCCACCAACCGATTCTTGAGCGACTGGACGTAACATACCCCCAGTACCTGGTGTTGCTGGTTCTCTGGGAGGATGAGGTAATTGATTATCAGGAACTTGCAAACCGTTTAGAACTGAAAACCGGTACCCTTACACCGATTATTCAAAGACTGGAAAAGCGAAACCTTGCCAGCCGCAGAAAAAACCCCCGGGACTTACGCCGGACGGAAGTGTTTCTCCTTGAGAAAGGGGCGGCCATGGGACACAATCTCGATAGCAACTTTGATCACATTACCGAATATCTATCCGAATTAAATACGGAAAGACTTCGGAGCTTTTCCACTCAGGTGGATGAAATATCGGAAGAATTCATGGCCTTGGGCGTATATTAGGGGAATGAGAGAAACCGGGAGCGTACAAATATGAAGACTGACAGCAGACAGCGGGGCCGGAAACCAAACAGGAGAATCGTTATGATCATACTTTACGTAATTGCAGCACTCATCGCGGTGGGAGCCGTCCAAATGGCAGTTCAGAATAATTGGGTTCCAACGAATATCGGCGTTCATGACGGTCAACTTTCGCCCATGCCCAAGTCACCCAATGCGGTAGCCAGCTACACCCAGGTCAGCGAAAAAAAGGTGGAACCTCTTCCGATATATCAGTCGGCCGGGGAAACCATGAAGCTGCTGAAACAAGTGGTAGAGGAACAGGGCGGGAAAATCATCACCCAAGAAGATCAATACCTTCATGCCGTCTACACCAGTGATACCATGAAATTTAAGGATGATGTGGAATTCCTTATCCGGGAAGATACGAATATCGTAGATTTTCGCAGCGCTTCCAGGGTGGGGCAATCGGATATGGGAGTAAACCGAAAACGATACGATTCGATCCGGGCCAGATATCTTGAGCTCAGCGGCAATCAAGAATAATGAAGTGCTCTCAAGGACATCCTGTCCAGGCAAAAGCTGCTGATTAACCCGCTCAACTCGTTCAGCAGGGTGAGTCGGGGGTGGGTACGGCGATACAGCAAGGCAATATCCCTCCCGAAATCCGCATCTCCCACAGGGATATAGGAAATCCCTTCCTCTGGATTCACCGGTACAGCCAGCTGGGGAATTAAGGTGATACCGGTCCCCATGCGTACCATTTGACGCAGTGTTTCTATACCGGTTGCCCGGTACTTCTCCCGCTCCCGGGCACCATAGCGAAGACACAAATCCAGAGCCTGATCACGGAAACAGTGTCCGTCGCTGAGAAGAAGCATCTCCTGCCCCTGTAAATCTTTCACATTAACTTCCCTTCTATTTTTCCAGGGATGGTCGGAAGGAACCGCAACCACGAATTGTTCACGGAAAATGGGCACAACCCGATTCCGGGCCTCATCCTGGGGGAGCGCAAGAAATGCACAGTCCAGCTCACCGCTGGAAAGCTTTGACTGCAACTCAGCGCTCTGCTCCTCTAACAGATAGATCTCAAGCTCAGGATATGTATCGCTGATTATTCCGGCGATCCGGGGGAACAGCCAGGGTCCTAGGGTGGGGAAAATACCGATTTTCAGAGTGCCTGAATAGGGGTCTCTGGCCGTCCTGGCCTTCTCTTCAAGCGCATCCACTCCCTTGAGAATATGTTCCGCCACCTCCAAGGCTTCACTGCCGAAATCAGTGAGGAGTACCGAACGGGTGTTTCGTTCAAAAAGCGGATGTCCCAGTTCTTCTTCCAGTTTTTTAATTTGACCGCTCAGTGTGGGCTGGCTTACATTGCAGCGCTCCGCTGCCGCCCTGAACTGACCCAGTTCTGCCACTGCCCGAAAGTATTCCAGGTCCCGTATATTCAAACTGCACCTCTATAATTCGTTAATACCTATCAATCATATAAAAACAAACGATTTTACACCAAAGTAGCATCTATGAGATAAGGAATCAACAAACAATCAAGGAGCGTCTTATGACTACGATTATCAATAGCAAGCTGCCGGAATTTCAGGTGCAGGCATTTCATCAGGGGGAAGTAAAGACCATTTCCCATAACAATCTCAAAGGCAAGTGGTCTGTATTTTTCTTTTATCCCGCAGACTTTTCCTTTGTCTGCCCAACCGAATTGGGAGATATGGCGGACATGTACCCCGAGTTCCAGGAGATGGGAGTAGAAATATACTCTGTGAGCACCGACACTCACTTTGTACATAAGGCATGGCACGATACATCAGATACCATCGCCAAGATTCAATACCCCATGCTCGCCGACCCCACCGGTGCCCTCTCCCGCGCATTCGGCGTCTACATTGAAGAAGAAGGCATGGCATACCGGGGAACCTTCCTTGTCAGTCCCGAGGGAGACATAAAGCTGGCCGAAATCAACGACAACGGAATCGGACGGAACGCCGACGAATTAAAGCGGAAGGTTCAGGCGGCACAGTTTATCGCCGCCCATCCGGACGAAGTATGCCCATCCAAGTGGGAACCCGGCGGAGAAACCCTTGAACCCGGACTGGAATTGGTAGGTAAAATTTAAGTCAGCCAATACGTCAACCGACATCTGTCCTTCCGGTGCCATGCCGGGAGGGCATGTACTGCAATAAAGGAATATAATCATGCTTAGCTCAAAAATTCAGGAACAACTTCGAGAAGCATTTTCCGATCTAAACGGCCGCATTGAGCTGGTCTATGCCCATTCGGAACACTCAAAACAGACAGAACTGGTAACCATGCTGGAAGATGTGGCTGAACTCTCGAATAACATTGAAGCCCGGAAAGAGACCTCTCCCGACCAGGTGCCTTCATTTTCTATTATCCATAATGAAGAAGATACCGGAATCCGTTTCACCGGAGTGCCCGGCGGGCATGAGTTCACCTCGCTTATTCTTGCCATCCTTCACAGCGACGGCAAAGGGAAACTCCCCGACCCGGCCATTCTTCGGCGTATTGCTTCGGTTAAGGGACCGGCAAAGCTCCGGACCTTTGTCTCTCTTTCCTGCACCAATTGTCCCGATGTGGTTCAGGCCCTGAACCTGGCTGCAGTCAATAACCCGGGCATTGAGCATCGTACAATTGTGGGCGATTTCGCCCAGGACGAGATTGAGCGCCTGGGCGTTCAGGGGGTGCCGGCAGTATTTCATGGAGATACACTGATTCATTCAGGACGCTCAAGTATTACCGAACTGATCCCTGTTCTGGAAAACGAATTCGGTACGGACGAAACTCTAAAATCCGAACCAATTGAGATTCCTCCGGTGGATGTGGCGGTTATCGGCGGCGGACCGGCGGGTTGTGCAGCAGCCATCTACTCAGGGCGAAAAGGCTTGAAAACCGCCATTATCGCATCCAGGATAGGCGGCCAGGTGAATGATACAGCGGATATTTCAAATTTTATTTCCGTATCTGAAACTACCGGAGGCAAGCTCAGCCAGGACCTTCGAGAACACAGCAGCGAGTATGATATTCAAATATTTGAAGGCAGAACCATCCGTGAAGTGGAACCGGCCGGAACCGACAATAATAGATCACACCGCATAATCAGCGACAGCGGTGAGCTGTTCAGTGCCTCCCAGGTGATCATCGCAAGCGGAGCCTCATGGAGAAAACTGGGAATACCAGGAGAAGATGAATACATAGGCCGGGGGGTGGCTTTCTGCCCCCATTGCGACGGACCGTTTTTTGCAGGCAGGGATGTGGCGGTTATCGGCGGCGGGAACTCGGGTGTTGAAGCGGCAATCGACTTGGCTGGTACATGCAAAAGCATCACATTAATTGAATTTCTGGATGACCTGAAAGCGGATTCGGTGCTGACAGAAAAGGTAAACAGCCTGGACAATGTAGAAATCATAACATCCGCCCGCACCACCGAAATTCTCGGAGATGGCAAGGGGGTAACCGGCATAACCCTAGAAAACCGTCATAGCGGTGAAATAACACAGCATGAGCTTCACGGCGTATTTGTTCAGATTGGTTTACTGCCCAACAGCGGGGAATATAAAGATCATCTTGAAATGAACCGGTACGGAGAAATTGAAGTGGACAGCCACGGACGCACCAGTGTTCAGGGCATGTACGCCGCCGGTGATGTTACCACCAGCCCCTATAAGCAGATTGTCATAGCAATGGGTGACGGAGCCAAAGCCGCCCTCACCGCCTTCGATGACAGGATCCGAGGCGGAGTATAGAGGTAAAAACGGGCTGCACCATCATCTCTGCAGCCCGTTTTCGTATAGAAGCCGCTTCTACATCAAATAAAAAAGTATGTAGCTCCAGCTGCCTGCCCTGGTAAGCTCCCGGATTTTGCATCTTTTTTGCCACCTCAGGCTTGGGAATTCTCCTGGCAGAAATCTTCATAGATACTCTTTAGATGCTCCGGATTCGTTTTGAATATTTCAAAATATCTCGCGCTGTATTGTCGGTAGAACCTGGAGAATCGCTGCCTACTGGCACACTCTCCATGGAGCTGAAGCAAGGGGTAATAAAATCCATGATACCAGCCATGAGTAATCTCCTGAATATAGGGAGCTCTACCGAATTTCTTTTCCAGATGTTTGGCGTAATCAATAAACACCTGATGATGAAGATATCTGATGAATCCCCTGGTAATTTCAGGTATTTCAAACTCAGGAATGAGCTCATCAATTTGGGAGAATCGACGAAACCGCATATACAAAGATTCAACGGGTTCAAAGCGCTGCCTTACCCCAGAGGAAAGTTTCCGCATCCACTCCCTCCCTTGACGCCCCCGTGCTGCATGCTCACTGAAGCGGCTGTATGCGTCCTTCAGCCAAATGGAATCGGGATCGGGAAAGGAATTCCAGAATCTGATAAACTCAACGAAAATATCAGTGACCCCAGACTCGGGAAAGAGATATGCCAATGAATGGGAGCGAATATAATTCGCCGCGTCCTCATACAGATTCCGCGTCCAGCTTTCCAAAAGCTCACCATTGCTTTCAGGATTTCTGGCATGCTTTCGCATAAACCAGGTCCGGTTTTTCACAAAAATTTCATCTTCCAGCAACTTCCATGTTGAAGCCTTTTTCACATCAAAATAGTTGTGGGGAAGAATTTCAAATACCGCCGTCCGTTCATGAAATGCCAGTTTCTCATTAAATACCTCTGCCTGGCTGTTCCGGTAATCATCTGGCAGATTCAGGGCAACTGGAACCTTCCGTATCTCCCCGCTGATGTAGCGTTGCTCTATCGATTTTGCTACAGAAACCCGATGATGTCCGTCCCGTATGAAATATTTACCCCCGAACAGGATGAGTGAAAGGGGAGGAGGGGCTTTGCTTTGAAGCATATACACGTACACGGATTTCCAGCGGGGAAACATCCATTGATACCGGGGAGAAAAATCAAACAGAAAGTCGGAACTTCTATCTTCGCTGCCGATTATATCTGAAACCCTCACATCTTGAATTCCCTGGTACAGCTCGCCGCCGCTGCGACCCGGCCGAAGCAAAGGTGTCAACCCGGCAAGAAGTCTGTCTCTGCGGGGACTTCGCATCACCGCTCTTCTCTTGCCCTGCCGGTATGTCTTTCTGAATACATCCTCCGCTTCCAATTGAAGATTCATATGTTCTCCCTTAAATAAGCTGTAGAAACCCTGTTTTCTCGTGGTTTGTACCAGATGTTACAGCGGATATTTGCCAGATGGGCTACTCTAGGGTCATGACATTATACCAGCAGATTTCGAAAGCATACGATCACCTATTTCCCTCATCCCCGGAAAAGCTCAATTTCATTGCAGGTTTACTCCAGGATATTGATTCCGCCCGAATATTGGATATTGGCTGCGCCACAGGTGAGATGCTATTTCAACTAGAGCGGAAGGGGCTTTCCGCCGGCATCGGTATTGATTTGGACGAACAGATGATCCACGAGGCTGAAAGAAAACGCAGGGAAGCAAACATCGCCAATATTGAATTCCGTGTTCTGGATATGATGCGAATCGACAGTGCCCGGGGAATCGAGGGAGTGGATCTCATGTGCTGCATGGGAAACACACTGGCATATGCGCCCCATATGGAACGGGTTCACAGCTTTCTGAGAAAGTGCAGCAATGTCCTTAACGCCGGCGGATCCCTGGTGATTCAGATCCTTAATTATGAAAATCCCCGAATCGGCCCCGGGTTCTCCTTCCCGGAACTGTCTGGCGGCGGATTACAACTTTGCAGATCCTATGAGCAGACCAGTGGGTATCAATACAAATTTCTTACCCGGATCACAGATCTCCAAACCGGAGCAACAGAGCATGACATTCATTATCACAGTCCATTCCTCAGTGAAGAAATCTGTGCAGCCGCAGGCCGGGAAGGATTTACAACTATTGAGCGAATCGGCTCATATTCCGGAAAAGATCCGGAACCTGACGACTTTTTTCATCTTATTATTTGCAGGAAGTAAAAGAAACGTACAATCACACGTTACAATTTCTTACTGTAACGTAATTCATGTGCATCCAGAACTTCCCGATACGTGCGGACACCATCGGAACTGTAGCCGTGCTTTTCATAGAAGCTGCGTGCTGGAGTATTCCCCTCCAGAACCCAGAGAAAGATCTGTGTGACCCCCTGGGATGCGGCGTATTCCTCAGCAAATTTCATGAGAGCTGCTCCGCAGCCTTCACGGTAAAATGCCGGATCTATATATATAGCCTTGATCTCCAGGAATTTTCCTTCTTCCACAGCCGCCATAAAACCCTTGATGATACCGTCATCGTACACCCATAGTGTTTCATCGCCTGAGGTTAAATTTTGCCGGTGCTTGTTCAGACTGGTCTGCACCTTCAACGTATTAAAAAGAATTTCATCCGATAGCATATGTCGGTAGGATATGCGCCAACTGAACACATGAATCTCGGAGATGCGTTCTGCATCCGAGACCTTTGCCTTGCGTACCATTATTCCTCCGTATTGCACCCGGCTCAACGGGAGATCATATTACTGGAAATGATTATCTCCATTGAGCCGAATATTCCCGACATATTATATCATTATTTGTTCAGACCTTGGATGATAATTCCATGAGCTTCCTTCGCCTTACAGCCGGCTGCGTTTCCAATCTTTCATCTCTTCCAAAACCTCGGTCCGCTCCATCTCGAGTACAGAAACAAAGTCGCTCCCAGGTTCCAGAAATCGGAGCACTGTATCCCATCCATAGGCAGACTCAAGATACTCAACCAATACGTATGCAATGGTGTACCCCCCAACTTCGGCAAATCGGATTGCATTACTGGTGGAAAACTCTTCCCCGGTAATATCCAGTCTGCTCCTCACTGCCTGATCTGAGGGAGTCTGCTCTGCAAGATAGAGGGCGAAGCCTTCCTTCAGCCAATAATCCATTGGTTGATTGTGTCTGTCGGTGAGTACATGGACGTACTCATGAACCGCCGCTTTTTCCACCGAAGCACGGGAATGTGCGGGCCCCGGATTATCTGAAGAGACGATCAATACGCTTTCCCGGGTATTCTTACCGATATACCAGTTGGGCAAAAAGATTCCTGCCAGTCCAATGGTCTTAACATGCAGGCGCTTAATACCAGGATACACAATCAGAGAGATATCATCCTGCAATTTGGTATCCAGCCTGGCAGTTACCGGAGCTGCGTGGGCTGCAATATTGGATGCAATCCGACGGGCGGAAGCCAAATCCGACGGCTGCACATATGTGGTTATTCCCGATAATTCGTACTTTTCCATAGCCGGCGTTTTCAGAGATATCATGGGAATGAAATTAATAACCACCAGAAAACCTAAGGTCAGAAAAATCCAACCTAACACATTGTTTTGCTTTTTCATGTCTTTCTCCTTGAGCTGTGCACCAAAGCTTGTGAAAAAACAAATCCCGGGAAATTTGATCCACATATGGTAGATCATTTGCTTTTCCCCACCACCGCTAGGGGCTATTTTAGTTTTCCGCGAAATTTCGTAATTTTTTACAAGCTTCCGTGCACTGTCTTTTGGCCACATAGTGGCTCCGATCCGAGGAAAAAACTATGCTACAACCGTATGATTTTTGCAGTGCAGGGAAAAACCGAGGTGTTCGGGTTGAATTCAGCCAGGATTTTCTTGATGGATGATTGTAGTGCATTCAATAACCGTATATCGAAAAAAATTCCTGCTGCTTGGACTAGAACGCGGGGGATTCCCGAATTTTTTTCAAGCTTCGATGCACCGGTTATTCACGTAAAAGACGTGATATCAACTCCACTCTACTTCTCACCCCCACTTTCTCAAAGATATGGGAAACATGGGTTCTGGCCGTGGTGTAGGATATGAATAGAGCGTCCCCGATTTCCCGGTTATTCATACCCTTGAGAACAAGTGTGAGAACCTCCTGCTCCCTGGGCGATAGGCGATAGCTTTGTGCAGCCCTGGACTTTTCGCCGATAATCCCCGGTATGCTTCCGATACGGCGTATATATTCCATGAGCAATTCGATCGATACGCCACTCCAGAGCACCAGCAGGACACTGTCCAGACTGAGTGAGAACCTGAACTCCAGAAGATATGCCCCCATGTAGGCCGCAAAGGAAAGGGGGGCAAAAATCATGGTAACAACGCCCAATCTCTGGAGCAGTATGCGCAGTCCTGAAGGGATTGGAATAGTGATTTTTCGCCGAAATATATAGCCGACCCAAAAAATGTATAAGGAAAGGAGAAACAGAGACAACACATAGGAGTACAGAGGATTTATCCGAAGGGGTGTAAATGCGGCAAAAACCCGAACCGTCTGCACAATAATAATCAATCCCGCGATGATTACATTTCTGAGCATGCTCCCGTCTTCAAGCAGCCCCAGGAGCACCGCAAGCGTAGCATACACAGTAAAAACCACCGCCAGCGCAATACCTGCCTGCAGCATCATTACCGATCTCACTGCCACTACATCTTCCGGAAGCATAGACACCACTATGAATCGGAATTGATTCATTGCAAGCAGGAGAAATATACAGCAGAGGAGCAGTGAGATTTTGGTAGGAGATCGTTTATGAATCAACCAGAGACTGAGTAATCCGGCTGAAGAAAAAAAAAGTAAAAGAACCTGCACGATTAATACAAGATTGGTCATGGTGTATACCCGAACTCCTGGTGAACAATACGTTCAGTTCTCCCGCTGCAGTATGTGCTATAGAATTCCCGGTGAAGACAGCCCATTATTAAAACCACAGAAAAAGATATCCGGGAAAAACATGGACAGGAATACACGGGGATTATAGGCTGGATTATATGGAACGTCCAGTTTCAAAGCTTTCCCTGTACAACAGGAACGCAATTACATGGACGCCAGGAGAACAGGTATGAGAAAAAGAGAGTATGGAAAAACGGGTATTCAGCTGTCTGTAATTGGTTTCGGCGGCATCCTGGTAATGAACGAAACCACACAGGATTCCAGCCTGGCGGTTTCGAAAGCCATCGATGCGGGAATCAACTATTTTGATGTAGCCCCAAACTATGGAAATGCCCAGGAGATGCTTGGACCTGCGCTGAAAGCATACCGTAACAATGTATTTCTTGCCTGTAAAACCCAGCTGAGAAATGGAGACCAGGCAGAAAAGGATCTTGAAACTTCCTTTGATCTACTAAAAACCGACTGGTTCGATCTGTACCAGCTTCATGCAGTAGCCACAAAAGAAGATGTGGATCAGATCCTTGCACCCGGCGGAGCACTGGAAACACTGGATAAGGCAAAAACAGCTGGAAAGCTCCGCCACCTGGGGTTTTCAGCCCACAGCGAGGAGGCTGCAATTGCCCTGCTTGACGCCTATGACTTCGACTCAATTTTATTTCCGGTTAACTGGGTCACCTGGTACGGGGGTGATTTCGGGAAGAAGGTTCTTCCCCTTGCCAGGGAGAAAAACGCCGCAATCCTCGCACTGAAAGCCTTGGCAAAACATTCGGTACCTGAGGGCCGACAAGGCCCCGTAGAAAAAGCATGGTATTGGCCGGTGGAATCTTATGAGGAAGCGCTCACCGGATTGCGGTTTACCCTGGGAATAGATGGGGTCACATCAGCTGTTAGCCCGGGTGATGCCAGACTGTTCGATTGGATTATCAGGGCTGAGAAAGAATTTAATCCGCTATCCCCCGAGGAAAAGGCGGAACTGGAAATGGAAGCAAAAAAACACAGCCTGATATTCGATGCCCATAATTCTCAATGGTAGACGCATAATAGAACAGTACCCCTGACCCGATTAGAATCATGGTTTGAAAGTACGAACTATTTCCAATATGATTAGATTATGAAGTCGGGTGTCAGAACTCCGCGGTTTTCCGGTCTGACAGCCAAGCTCTTTGTGGCGTTAACCGGCCTGCTACTATTATTGCTATTCCTCACTATTATCCTCGCACTTTCAGGATTTTCTCAAACGCGAATCACGTATGCCAGTAGGTTTTCCCGGGATCAGAGCGATATCTTCGTAGCTCAATTACGGAGGAACCTGAATAAGGAAATCATCCTTTCCCGCCGGCTTGCTGAATCCAGTCTTACCGAGGCATGGATTGAACAGCCTGATAATTCAGAAATCTCTCAGCTTTTCTTCCACGATCTGGAAAACATCAGACAGGAGAGCACCGGAAAAACTGTATTCATTGCACTGAAAGATTCCCGACAGATGTATATGAACGGACCCTCCATTGAATATACGGAAACCCATAAATATATTCTCAAAGAAGATAATCCCGCCGACAACTGGTTTTTTCGGACCATGATGGATGAAAGAAATTCATATGAATTGAACCCCGATACCAACCGGGTGTTCCCCGCGCGGAATATCTGGGTTAATTGGCAGGTAATAGTGAACAATCAAATGAAAGGGGTCGCAGGCACCACTTTTCCCCTGAACCAATTCGCTAAAGCCCTGATGGATTCGGGTGCCGAGGGTCATATTCCAGTCATAATTGATGACTCCTCAGCAATTATATTTCATCCCGACACAGAAATAATGAAAGCAAATACCGACCAGGAAATTTCGGACAAAAAGATTTTTGTTACAGATCTCATGACTTTTGAAGATAGTCTGGCTGCCAGTATGGAAATTGTAAAACGAAGTCCCGGAGAAACACGCATTCTCCACGGAATTGGAACTGATGGTGAGCGATACATTGCTGGACTGCAGTATATTCGCGATCTGGACTGGTTCTTTGCTTCAGTTGTGGAAATCGAGACGGTTCCCATAACCATGCAGGATACCATTCAACGAATAATTCTGGTCTTCACTATTTCTATCCTGATGTTCTTCCTGGCCATAGGATTTCTGATGAATCGAATGATTCTGCATCCCCTCCGCAGACTTCAAGCCGCCGCTTCAAAGGCAGCAGGGGGTGACTACAGCATGGACTTTTCCAGCTTCACCAATGATGAAATTGGACTGCTGGGAAACGCTTTCGCCCGCCTCCTGGAAAAAATCAGAGAGCACACCGGCACCCTCGAGTCCACAATCACAGAGCGAAGCAATCAGCTGAAGCTAACCCAGGAAAAGCTCCTGGAAAACCGGCAGGCCACAGCGGTTGGCAAGCTGATTATCAGCCTCTCCCATCGGCTGAACACCCCGCTGGGAAGCGCACTTACCTCCGCAGACAGTCTCCGCAGTTCGTTGCAGGAAATGAGCTCCCGGATGCAGATGAATCAGCTCAGCAGAAGTAGATTCGAAACACTGATTGAGAATGCTTCGGAAATGAACCAGATTGTTCTTTCCAACATGTACCGCCTGATCAGTATTATGGATGTATTGAAATCAGCCAGCCTCGATCTGAAACAATTGAAGGAAAGCGAAATTGATATCCGGCATCTGCTGAGCGAGGTTGTAGAGCATGTCCGGAACTCCATGCCTCCTGGAAAAGGCACCCTAAATCTCGAACAGAGCGATTCCCGGGTAATCAGATCATTCCGGCCGGCGCTGAAAGAAGTTTTTGAAACAATCCTGAAAGATGTGTTGCTGGAGGACAGTCCGGAGAGTGCCGCGATGCTTATCAACATCTCCCTGGAAACACCCTCAAACAGGTCGGAAATTCTGGTTCAAATAATAGATAACGGGAATCATTTCGGGGAGGAAGAACGAACAGAAATTCTTTCTCCCCAATCCCTCTCCGAGGTAAAGGGAATCACCCGGGAGGGCTTCCGCGTGCAATTGCACAAGGCCAACACCATAATACGGGCGGTGCTTCAGGGCAGCCTTGAAATAGAGAACAGGGAGAAAGGAGGTCGAATTTTCACCATTCATCTACCCATGGAGATCCAGGAACTGAATGAACCATAGCGAAACAGCTCCTGAGCTGTATCTTCAGCGGCATCTTTACGCAAGTTCTTTTCCCTCTGATCCGGGTTGCTCATCTTCCGTACACTCTGGCGGGTTCTCTATTGGACGCTCTGTCATCTTTTCTGGCAGATTATCAGACGTACCAACCAAATCATCCGGTTCAACAACATTCGGTTCAGCTGACCTCTGATTTTCCATGCCAAAAGGAACTTCCGGCCGGATGGTGGCAACATGAATACTCACCCCAACTCCAACCGCAGCAAGAAGGAGCAACACCCAGCTGCTATCTCTCATAATATAGCCGGATACACTCAAACCGAACCAGAGAAAGGCAATGGTTCCCAGCTTCCGGCGGAGACTTAAGCCCCGTTTCTCAGTATAAGCACGGATATACGGGCCGGTAATCCTGTTGCCGTTCAGCCAACGGTGAAGCCTCGGACTTGAATGAATGAAAAATCCGCTTGCCAGAATCAATGGTCCGGTGGTGGGAATAACCGGCAGGACGATACCTACCACTCCCACAACCGTAAATATTATGCCCAGTATCCGATACACCGCTTTCCGTAGTTGTACTGTATTTCTCACAAGATATTCTCCATAAATAGGATATTCTCCATACACATAGTGCTGTGCACCGAAGCTTGTAAAATGGTCCATTCCCGGAATTTTGATCCGTATATAGTGGAGCTTTTTTTATTATCCCACTATCAGCAGTGGTTATTAAAATCTTCCGCAAAAATACGGGGGGTTTTACAAGCTTCCGTGCACTATCTCCCTTATACCACCGGGGGTTGGACTTCATAGATTGAACATTGCTTTTTCCCACTCCCGGTAAGTATCTTTAAGATATGAACACTGCAAAAAAAAATCTGCTTTTTTCCATATTAATTTTTACCGGGATATTTTCCGCTGCCTGCAGAGGCAGTGAAGAAATCCCTGAGGTCTACAGCCCCGATGATTCCCATGGGGAATACATACGAGCACTCGAAGGTCTTAACCTATCGGGTACACCCATGGGTGAGGCATGGATCCGATTCAGCAAACCCTCTGAGAATCCTGTGCCCCTCACACTCCTTCCGGAACAGGAACTGCGGTACTTTGACCCCGGGGTACCGGACGCAGCGTTTTACCTTATTGAGGGAGTTCGCGGCCAACGGGTATCCATTTCGGTAGAAGCTCCGGATGATACCGGGTTCTTTCTGGATCTCTTCAGAATGCCCGAGGAGTTTATCCCGGGTGCCGGGCAATCGGGCAATTGGTCGGAGCAGGAGTTTACCCAAATTGCTTCCGGGAGCCCGGAAGCGGGAAATCTGCAGGGTGAGGCACTTACTGGAGAAGCATCAATTCAATTTGAGCCGCGATCCTCCAGGTTTTATCTTGTCAGGATTCAACCCAGACTCTTGGAAGGTGGGAGTTTCACGGTTACCTTCCAATCTTCTGCCAGTCTGTCATGGCCTGTGGAAAACTCCGATGTGGATGATGTGATCAGCGTATTCGGTGATGGCAGGGACGGAGGCAGGCGGGTTCATCATGGAATAGATATTTATGCTCCAAAAGGTACACCCCTGCTGACACCTTCGGATGTCCGGGTCCTGCGTGTGGGGGAGCGGGATCTGGGGGGTAAATCAGTCAGCTTGAGGGATGAACAGCGGGGACTGCTGTACTACTATGCCCATCTTGACCGCTATACGGAAATCTCTGCCGGGGACAAACTGAGTAAAGGAACTGAAATCGGTGGAACCGGAAATACCGGCAACGCATTGGGCGGCCCCTATCATTTGCATTTCGGAATATATGACAGCAGCTGGAGACAACCCTTGGATCCCTGGTATTTCCTGATCTCTCCGGATAACGCCACTCCCGGGTTGCCGGATCCGGATACTTTCCTTGATTTTCAACCCGGGGATCTGGTGGATATTTCAGAACCGCTGGAACTGTACCTGCAACCCTCCGGACGTTCGGCTCTTCGGCCATCACCATCAACACGGGATTATGAAGGTCAGGCCCTGGCACAACGGCAAACACCTTTTCAGTCCATTCCATGGTCCGGTGCTTTTACCGTAGGCCCGTTATTCGTTTCCACTCTGAATACGGAGAACCATTCCGGGATTCGATTTGCGGCTGTCAGAAGCAATGCACTGGGCTTCCGTTTTCCTGACGGCAGAATCGGCTGGCTTCCCTTGGAATCCCTGGACGGAAGGATATCCGCATCGGTTGCAGCACTCCAAAATGATCGCTCCGGTTCCTGAAAATAGCCCGGAATTATCCTGCCGGTTTCCTGGAAATAGTTTTCAGAAAGGTTATACAGAGAATAAATTATCGTGAAAAATTGACAGCTCCTCTTTTCAATAGGATGATGATTAATAAAGACCCGCGTTTTGCACGGGGATACCTATATCAACAGAGGCTATCAATGAAAGAAATTCAGGAAATTCGGGCATCTCTCAGCCTGAAAGAAAAGGCATCACTTTGTTCCGGCAAAGATTTCTGGCACTTAAAAAGCATTGTGGAAAAAAACGTCCCCGATATTATGGTTGCCGACGGTCCCCATGGATTACGCAAACAGATTGAGTCCTCCGCAGATCATATGGGAATCGGCGGTTCCGTGTCGGCCACCTGTTTTCCAACCGCCTCGGCCATGGCATCGAGCTGGGATGCAGAGCTTTTGAATGAAGTGGGAAGAGCGCTGGGTGAAGAATGCCGACAGGAACAGGTTGCGGTTTTGCTGGGACCCGGGGTCAACATAAAACGCTCCCCCCTCTGTGGCCGGAATTTCGAGTATTTCTCTGAAGACCCATATTTGGGAGGTAAATTGGCCGCATCGCTGATCCGCGGGGTTCAGTCTTTGGGGGTGGGCACATCTCTCAAGCATTTCGCAGCCAACAACCAGGAACGCAGGAGAATGATTATTGACGCGGTGGTGGATGAACGTGCACTCCGGGAGCTATATCTTGCGGGCTTTGAAACAGCCGTAAAAGAAGCACAGCCGAAAACGGTGATGTGCGCGTACAATAAGCTGAACGGAGCATTCTGCAGCGAGAACCCTTGGCTGCTTTCCCGAATCCTGAAGGAGGAATGGGGCTTCGAAGGGTTCGTGGTTACCGACTGGGGGGCGGTCAACAACAGGGTAGCCGGTCTGAAATCAGGCCTGGATCTGGAAATGCCCGCAAGCGGAGGGTATAACGATAACCTGATTGTAGAGGCAGTACAGAGCGGAGCGCTTCAGGAAGAGACCCTGGATGCTGCCGTTGACCGCATCCTGAAGGTGATTCTGGATACACACGGGGTTTTACAGGAAGAATTCACCTACAATGCTTCCTCCCACCACGAACTTGCACGGCGTACCGAAGCAGAATCCGCCGTGCTTCTAAAAAATGACAATCTGCTCCCCTTGGATGGGGAACAATTCAAACCAGGCAGCAGTTCCGGATCATCAGCAAAAGAACGTCCCAAGCTGGCACTCATCGGAACTTTCGCCAAAGCTCCCCGGTATCAGGGCAGCGGAAGCTCCCTGATTAACCCTTCGCAACTGGATAACGCGTATGATGCAATTGCAAGGGAACTCGGGGGTGATCAACAGCTGTTGTACGCAGCAGGATACGATCCCGCAAACGAAGAGCCGGATTCCAGGCTGATCAAGGAAGCGGTGGACGCAGCTGCGGCGGCGGATACCGTTATTGTATTTGCAGGCCTTCCTGAAATCTCGGAATCGGAAGGCTTCGATAGGGAACATCTGAGTATGCCCCGAAGCCACAATGATCTCATATCCGCCGTTGCTCAAGTAAATCCACAGACAGCAGTGGTTCTCTCAAACGGTGCACCGGTGCTCATGCCATGGCTTGATTCTACCCCCGCGGTACTGGAGAGCTATCTGGGAGGGCAGGCCTGGGGCTCAGCTGTTTCAGATATTATTTTCGGCCGGGTGAATCCTTCAGGAAAGCTGGCTGAGACCTTCCCCCAATCTTTGGAGGCTGTACCTTCCTCCGCCCAGTTTCCCGGGGGAGGGGCATCGGTCATTTACACCGACTCCATCTATGTTGGATACCGGTATTTTTCCACAACCGGCAAACGCGTACTGTTCCCATTTGGACACGGTTTGAGTTACACCCAATTCAGCTATGGCGGCATGAGCATCAGCGGTGTAGGAACCGAACGAAAGGTGGAGTGCCGCATTTCCAACAACGGTTCCAGAGCGGGGAAAGAGGTGATGCAGCTCTACGTTCATCCGGAGCAATCTTCCGTCTTCCGTCCCGAACAGGAGCTGAAGGGATTCGCTAAGGTTGCACTTGATCCCGGGGAAGAGAAAACCGTGGAATTCCGACTCAACCACAGATCCTTCGCCTATTGGGATCCGGGAGCAGGGGACTGGCTTGTGGAGTCCGGGAATTTTGAAATCCGGGTTGGCGCTTCTTCGGAAGAGATTAGACTTCGGGATACAATTCAAATTGACTCTGCCCAGCCCCCCTCCAACAAGGCTGCTGATTTCAAAGATGTGGTTCCTGAATACTTTTCGCCTTCACCCGGACTATTTTCGGACATTTCAGCCGAATCACCCTTCCGGAAGCTTCTAGGCCGTCCCATTCCCCCCTCCGACCCCGATCCCACAGCCGGCTTTACCCGGAATTCGACCCTGGAGGAAACTACGCGAACCTTCATCGGCAGAATTTTATTTAAGATTGCAATGAGAGAAGGAGAACGAATGATGAGTAAAGAGTCGGATGAAAAATCGATTGCCATGATGCAGGCGGTAATCCGGGAAATGCCTCTGAAAAATCTTGGCATGATGGGCGGAGATAAAATTACCATGCACACGGTGGACAGCCTGATTCTCATGCTGAACGGCAAGTTTCTTCGGGGTCTTGCCGGTCTACTGAGGGGAAAATAGACGCTGTAATCGGATTGCTCCGTCTTGCACAGGGCCAGGTGACCGGAGTCTGTTGTCTGCGTCTGGCATCTGTTTCCGGCGCCTGGCGCGTCCCGTCCGGTGTCCGGTGTCTGTTTCCGGTGTCTTTTTCCGGTGTCTGTTTCCGGTGTCTGTTTCCGGTGTCTGGCTTACAGCGTAATGTAACCCTGGTGCGTTGGACCCGCCCATTTAATCACCACCATGTATTACAATGGAAGCATCAATGATTAATGCATACAAAAGCGACAGAGTCCTGAAACGGCCTATCCTCTTTTCCGCAGCAGTTTCCCTCATACTGTTCTCCGTCTTTGCAGTGCTCATAAGCAGCCGTATTCAGCAGAACCTGGCAGCAGAGCGACTTGGGGAATATAACTCTGTTATCAACTTTCAATCGGAAATTGAAGAACTCCTTTTCACTAACGTGCAACGTCTGGAAGGTTTTCGGGCTTGGCTGGAACTCAATGAGGGTCCCGACTCCCCAAATACCCGGGAATTTCTTTCCCGACTACTCCAGGGACAGGAAGACAACATCCGAAGCGTCAGTGTGGTCGAAGACACCACAATAGTGTGGACATATCCCCGGGAGGGAAATGAGGATGCCATCGGCAGCAACCTCGCTATGGTACCGGGTCAGAGGGTTGGCGTATTATATGTAAAAGAAACTGGCAAAGCAGCCATTACCGAACCGGTGGATCTTCTACAAGGGGGAACGGGATTAATTGTCCGCATTCCTGTATCGGTGGATGGAAAATACTGGGGGCAGCTTGGAATTGTACTGGATGCCGGGGAAGTTTTCCGTCAGACAGACGCCAGAGCGGAAGAAATGGACATAGAGTATGCATTGTTTCTTAAGGAGAGTTTTCCGTCAGAGAGTTTTTACGGTGATGCGGCTATCATGAACCGGAACCCCCTGGTGGCAGAAATAGGAATATTGAATGCAAGTTGGACGCTGGCCCTCATGCCCGCTGACGGGTGGTCAAATGCAAGCCTGACATCCATCCTTTCCGGGTTCGGAGCCCTTCTCGTATCCCTGGGCTTCGGGTTTATTATGTACCTCCTACTATCAACACGGGTTCTACTCCGGGAACAGGCGATTTTCGATGCCCTGACCGGATTACACAGCAGAGGATATTTTCAATCCTACGCGTCCACCCTGATCGCCCGAGCCCACAGAGAGCACTCGGCATTCGCCCTGGTTCTCCTCGATGTGAATAACCTGAAACCGGTAAACGACAATTATGGACACAAGGCGGGAGATATGGTGCTCAGGAGCATCGGCTATCTGCTGAAAAAACATTGCAGATCTTCGGAAGCGGCATTCCGCATGGGAGGAGATGAATTCCTGCTTCTGCTCTCCGATATTTCTTCCCGGGAGGAATTGGATCCTGCTCTGGAACGCTTCAGAAATGAACTCCGATTCCCCTTGAATTTCAACGGTGATAAAGTAACTATCTGCGTAAGTATCGGGGCGGCTCTGTACCCCGTAGACGGAAAAACCATAGGCGATCTTATGGATGCAGCGGATACCCGAATGTACCGGGAAAAGCGGGAACGAAAGCAAGCCTCTGGCATTCACGAATCACAGTAGATATACTGAAACCATGAATTATTCACCGATCTTATCGCTCATCACCGCGGCTATAGAAGTGGCTGCAGCCCTCTACGGAATTCTCCGGATTAAGAAAAAGGATCCCGTACACTGGAGCATTATTGCGATTCTGTTTCTTCTTGCGGGGTATCAGATCCTTGAAGCTCTCAACTGCAGCCCCGGATTGAGCGGAATGTTTTCCAGGGCGGCATTTATTGATATCACATGGCTCCCCCCGTTGGGACTGGTATTTCTCGCCCTGGCAATACCCCGAAACTCAGCCAGGATCATAGCCGGTCTGTACGTTATTGCCGGTTTGGCATTTTCTATCTGGTATGCTTTTTTTGATACCTCGGTCATTCTATCCCATTGCGATACGGTAATCGCCGTGTATACCAACGCTGTGCCGGGAAGATGGTTCTATGCTATTTTTTATCAATCCGGTATTCTCCTGCTTATCATATCACCATTCTTTTACCGGAGAAAAATGCTGGAAGCCATAGGAACTCTAAGCATGAGAAGCATCCGCTATTTTCAGCTGGGAGTCCTGGGTTTCATGGTGCCGAGTCTCATAACTGCTGCAATCTTCACCAGTCTTCAGAGAGCCATGCCTTCGCTCATGTGTCATTACGCTTTAATTCTTGCAGGTTTTCTCTTTCTCATACTCAGGAACAGCGCATCTGCAACAGCTGATTTACGTCAATAGAACCGGATAACTGCCGTTTTTTCAACAAAGTGAGGTAATCAATGAACCGCGAACTTAACATCAGAGCATTTCATCCATCGGACATCCCCCATATCATGGAGATTTGTTTGAGAACGTCAGACAATGGGAGAGACGGCGGAGCTGAATTTCGGGACCCGTATATGGTAGGCCAAATTTATGCGCTGCCCTATCTCATTCATTCCAGCGGCATATGCTTTTCCGCCTGCATTAACCAGGAGCCGAAGGGATACATTCTCGGTACTGAAAACAGCAGAGAATTTTACAGCTGGATGGAAGACGAGTTTCTCCCACCACTGAGAGAACGGTATCCTGAGGACATGGACGCTCCATCCGAAAGTGAAAAGCACATCCTCTCCCGAATTCACAGCGACCGAAAAAGTGTTGAATTTGACCGTAAATTCCCCGCCCATCTGCATATTGACCTGCTGCCCCAGATTCAGGGTATGGGTGCGGGAAAAGAGCTCATAAACCGGTATCTTCAGGAGTTGTCGTCCAGAAATATTCCCGGCTGTTACCTGGTTGTATCCGAAGAAAACACCAGGGCCCTCCAGTTTTATCTGCATATAGGATTTGAGGAGCACAGCCGAATGCCCGGGGCAGTGAAGATGGTCCGGAAACTGTAAACCCGATAGGTAACCCTACCCGGCAGAGATTTCATCCCACAGGATATCAGCCGGTTCCGCCGAAACGACGTTGCCGGCCCGAATACCACTCCAGTATCCCTCTGAACTCCGCCCGGTGGAAATCCGGCCAGAATGTGGGAGAAAAATACAATTCGGCATAACTGGCTCTCCAGATCATGAAGTTGCTCAGCCGCTGCTCTCCACCGGTCCGTATTACCAGATCCAGATCCGGAAGCTCGGGCTGATCAAGATAGCGAGCGATGCGCCGCTCATTTAAGTCGATCACATTAACACCGTCGGATTGGGCCGACTGCACCGCTCTGAGAATTTCATCTCGTCCACCGTAATTAATGGCAAGATTGACCGTGAGTTTTCCGAAATTCTGTGTATCATCTTCCACATCGAATATCTCCTGGCGGATATCCTCCGGAAGCCTGCTCAGATCCCCGGAATGAAGCACCCGGATTTCATTTTCCCGGTAGAATCGGTACTCTTTTTTCAGGCTGCTCTTTATGAGCCCCATAAGCACGGCCACTTCATCTTCGGTACGCTTCCAGTTTTCTGTGGAGAAGGTGTAGAGACTCAGATACTTAACCCCGGCCTCCCGTGCCTGCTTCACGATGTTTTTAGCCGCAACAAGCCCTTCTTTGTGGCCGGCACTGCGATTAAGCCCGCGGTACTCTGCCCAGCGTCCATTGCCGTCCATTATTATCCCGATATGCCGGGGCACCCCCGCATGCTCAAAACTCATATTCACTCCTGTCCCGGGAGATTTCTCCATCGGGAATAGATCGTTCTGCTGTGACGCTCACACAAACCCGAATATCAGTGGGAAGAGCATGATCAGGATCAGAAACCAAATATAGTAGACGGTAAAAAATTGACCCTGAATAGAGAGCATCCTGCTGCCCGATACACCGCTGCGTATCTTCTTCACAAAGTAGAGCAGCAATACCCCCAGATTTCCCGTGAGCAAAATATTCGAACCCAAAGAGGTAATCTTGTTCGCCGAGATTCCGTATTCCGCAAGGCGGTACAGCATTGAGCCAAGCACTATTACATTCAGCAGGAATGCACAAAGCACCAGCAGCAGATTCATCCAATCCTGAAAGGGATTTTTCCTGATTTCCGATCGTACACTCACCGAAAATATCACCACTGTTATAACCGCCAGCAGCATAATATCCATAATGATTAATAACTCCCGGTCCGCTTCCAGTACAGAAGTCCTACTCAGAAAGAAGCCGGTAAAGATTAGGAGAACAAGCAATAGAGGAGGAGATACGATCCTCGCAAGCACCGGCGCAAAGTTTTCCACAAGGGATCGCTTCCGTTCGGCCAGAATGGTTCCGAGAAACAGAGTTAGGGGGAACAGCAGGGGAAGAACAAATCGCTCAAGAACACCCTCTATATCCACCGAGATAATGCTGAACAGCCCCAGGCTTAACAGAACAATCAGCATCCCAGAAATTCCCACAAGCACGGAATACACCACCGTTTCACCGCTGAAGCGGATAAAATCAAGCCTCCCCTGGGGATCATTCAGGCTCCGGGGGTTCCGGGAAAGGGCAAGCACCAGCCACTGGGCAAGGGGAAGGTGAAGCATCACGATAATCTGTGTCTGTCCCCATTCCTCAAAGGGATACAGATTTACCAAAAGCGGAAGGAACATCAGAATCAGCGGCAACAGCCAGGATTCGTTTTTCTGCTCCCCGCGGATCCATCTGCGCCCCTGAAAATAGAGTCCAAGAACAGGAATGACCAAGAAACTGAGGTTCAGAAAGTAGAACGGGGACCCGGAATTCACCCCGCGCCCTATCATGCCCGGGATCAATGCCAAAACTCCGACAATCAGTGCCAGAGCAGCGGTGAGAATGTTTTCCCGTCTCAATACTGCTTGCTGGCTGTCAGACCCCGGTTCACCGGCTTCCCTGTATATCTGTTTCCACAGCCGTCGGGTGCTCCGTTCATGCTGGGAAAGGATAATCTCATGTGAACTACCGAAGCGGCGAAGTGCAATAAGATATGCCTCATCTTCCCGTAGTCCGGCTTTCATAAGGTCCTCAACCGAATCCAGGAGATGAGCTTCCATTTCTTCCTGGTCCTCCGAATCGAGCTCGCTGCGATGGGCAATCTCACCAAGCCACAATTGTATTTCATCCCGAATATTCACAGCTCCTCCTCATTCGGCCAGCTGTTCATGAGAATTGCATGGACCTTAAGCCACTCCGCCTTTTGCGTCTTGAGTGCAGTTCTTCCCTCAGGCTCCAGCCGGTAGTACTTCCTTCTGCGGTTTCCGCTGCCCCGATGCCAGTATGAACAAATCCATCCGTTCTTCTCCAGTTTATGAAGAACCGGATACAGCATTCCCTCCGACCAGTTCCATGTACCCCCGGAAATACGGTCAACTGTCTTGATTATTTCATAACCATAGGAATCCCCGGCAGACAGGATGGAAAGCACAAGGGATACTGATGATGCGGCTACCAGTTCTTTGGAAGGATTCATATTACCTCGCACTTCTATGTATAGCACTGGTAGGCATATCAATCAATATTTTTCAGATATTTTTGAAAATCTCTTTCACACGCTTCATACTCAGATCCCAGTCGGATGGAACGAGCCTTCCCGCTGAAATAGCCCGGGATACCGCCGCGCTCATGGTGAACAGTCTCCGCTCACCGCCGGGTACACCCCGGACAGTACCGTTTGACTCCTGAACAGGATAACTCACAATTATGAGATCATTATTTCGCCATGCATCAACCGCTCTGGATTCACCCATGGGATCACCGTCATCTCTTCCGGACACGAGGGTGCTGTAATACTCACTGATAGCGCCCATAAACAGTTCATCCGCAATGCTCACTCCCTGAAAGCCCAACTCCTCCCTAAGAAGTGTCCTGGCCTGGGATGCAAGACTTGCCGGCACGCCTGGATGATACGGAGTAGTGCTGTGGCCCATCATCACCCCATCCAGATGGTGATCCTTCAGCAGACTCCGGTAGGGTGCCAGCTCCCGGGCTTCATCCCAGAGATCCTCTTCATGGCTGAGGGTATTGTGAGGATTTTCACTGAGGTGCCCGTATCCGGGAAAATGCTTGGCGCTGCAGATCACCCCTGCATCCCTGTGAATTCGGATAAATTCCCGGGCATACCAGACCACCTCTTCCGGTGAATCGGATATACTGCGTCCATCCGCGGCCGTGTACCCCGTATAACCATTGCGGGGGATATCCACAAGAGGAGCAAAGTTCAGATTAACACCTGCCCCGGCAAGAAAATCTGCGTGGCGCTTCACATGATCAAGGAATTGGCGGCGGAAACTGCCATGGGAACTTCTGCGGTACTCCCTGGGGGATTTAAGCGGACTGATCCCTCTGAGAATATTGAACAATTCCCCGCCCTCGGCATCTACGGCTATAATAGCCCGGGGAGCCAGCTGCCTCAGCTGGCTGATCAGGATGCAGAGCCGCTGATAATCCGCAGATATTCCGGTATTCTCCGTGTTCAACACCGGAAGCTGTCCGCCCACCCCCACCATAAATCCTCCCGGACAAAGCTCCAGGTAGCTGTGAACAGTGCGAAGTGTTTCTTCCATGGTGGTGCAAACCGGGACCGCTACAAGGAATTTGCTCCCGGCTGTTTCCTTTCTCGTCATAGATCCTCCATGTATCTCCCACAGGTATTCAAGCCTCTGTCGGCCACAGCATTAAAAAGGAATATATCTCCAAAAAGTTTGACGACTCAATTATTATGGTGTATGATGAAGATTACTCTGATCTTCATTATATAGCGTTTGAACCCCGACTGATTGTGGGAAAAGGTAAAAAACCGGTCCATGTGTATAAGAAAGATACGCATCCTGGCAGCGCAGCATTTGGTCTTTCTTAATATTTTATTAAGGAGGCTTTGTATGAAGCGTCTTGTATTTCTGTTGTTCGGTTTCGCGCTTCTGTTTACCGTACAGGTTTTCGCCGCAGGCGGCGGTGAAGCATCTACCACTGAACCTGTGGAATTCGATTTCTGGACCACCCAGACCCAATCGGACCGAATGGCCACAATTCAGGTTCTCATCGACACCTACAGTGCAATTAATCCCAATGTGACAATCAATCTTGTTCCTGTTGATGAAAACGATATTCCAACACAGATGAATGCAGCCGCCGCTGCAGGAACCCTGCCGGGACTGGTGGAGATGGGTGCTGAAAATGCCGTTACTTTCGGTGCCGAAGGCTTCATGGATAAGGCAGCAACGGCTGCCCTGGTGGAGGAAATCGGAGCAGATAACTTTTACAGCGGTGTGCTCAGGCTGGTTTCCGACGGGGAAGGAGGATACTACGCCCTTCCCTACCATGGCTGGATTCAGGGCATATGGTATCGCTCCGACTGGTTCGAGGAAGCAGGTTTGGATCCTCCCAACAGCTGGGAAAATATCCGCGAAGCTGCAGAATATTTTTACCGCCCGGATGAAAACCAGTACGGTATTCTGGTGGGAACAACGGCAGAAACATTCACCGAGCAGTGTTTCACCCCAATTGCTATGTCCAACGCTGCCGCCCTGTTCGACCGGGAAGGCAACCTCGTGTTCAACAGTCCGGAAATGAAGGAAGCCGTTGAATTTTACGCCGATCTGGCCCAATACAATCCCCCGGGTCCCCAAACCTGGAGAGCCAGGGATTATTACCTTCAGGGCAGAATGGCCATGTTCTTCTACTCAACATATATCATGGACGACCTTGCCCTGGCGGAAGTTGCGGCCGGAAGCCTCACCAATGAAAATTTCGAGAACCTTGAAGGCGCGCGCTTCGACCCGTATCTTGCGGATAATACCAAACTTGCACCAATTATCAGCAACACCCGGGATGCGGGCTATGGAGTTGTGGTGACAATGGGACTGACCGAACAGGAGGATCCTGTGGTCACCCAGGCAGCGGCAAAGTTCCTTCGCTATCTCTACACCCAGAATGCATACATCACATTTCTGCACATGGCACCGGGAGGTATGAACCCAACGCTGAAAGAGATTGCAACCAATGCCCGGTTCCAGAACGACCCCAAGGGAATTTTTGCAAACTACGGACCGGACAAGATGGCCGAAATTATTTCCGGAATGAATGAAATTCAAACATTTTCCATTGTGGACGGCCGTCGCATTGAAGCCGCCAGCGCAATCTTCTCCAACCAGATTATTCCACAAATGCTCTTTGCAATCACCCAGGAAGGTGTGGGAGTTGACAGGGCCATGGAAAACGCAGAACAGGCGATGCTGGATATTATCAATCAGTAATTATTTTGAGGACCGGGAAGGGTTTTTCCGGTCCTCCCCTCCTTCTATGAGGTATGTATGATACATCTCAAAGCAATTACCAATGAACAGAGGGAAACCCGGCTTGGCTGGGCTCTCATAGCCCCTGCCTTGGCAGTTATTCTGCTGCTGATTCTGTATCCCATTCTCTATAATATTTATCTCAGTTTTTTTGATGTGGCTCTCATGGGAACCAACCAGTTTATCGGAGTGCAGAATTATTCCAGAATCATCGGCGATGCGGAATTCTGGCGTTCGGTGGTGGTTACCATTCTTTATGTAGTACTGTCCACTCTGGGAACCACTCTTGTGGGACTGGGTGTAGCAGTTGTAATGAACCGCAAGTTCCCCCTGAGGGGTCTGGTTCGCAGCCTGATTCTCTTTCCCTATGTAGCACCGGTTATTTCTGTGGTTTTCGCATGGCAATTTATTTTCGACCCGGTGAACGGGATCTTTATGCATACCATGGTGGAACAGCTGGGTTGGATTTCCGAGCGTTTCAATCTCATCCGGGATCCGGGAAATGCGCTGTGGGTACTCATCATATTCAACATCTGGAAAAATTTCCCATTCAGTTATCTCATGATCCTATCGCGGCTTCAGGCAATTGATTCCAATTTGTATGAGGCTGCAGAAATTGACGGTGCCAATGGATGGCAAAAATTCAGGCATATTACCGTGCCGGAACTGTATTTTGTCATCGGAGCCCTCATGCTTCTCAGATTTATCTGGAACTTCAATAAATTTGAAGAAGTGTTTCTTCTCACCGGGACAAATATCAAAGTTCTGTCCATCTATACCTATTTCAAGGCTTTTATCGGAACCATGGAGCTGGGAGATGCAAGTTCTCTGGCAGTAATCCAGTTTATCCTTCTCACAGGAATAATTCTCGTGTATGTAAAGAGGGTACTTAAATGGTAGGTCGTAAAGGAGTTCTGCGGAAAGTAGGTTTCACCCTGCTGATCCTTCTGATTCTTGCATTCTGTCTATTTCCGTTTGTTCAGATGCTTTCCACCTCACTGAAATATCAATGGGATTGGGGTAACCCTTCCCTCATTCCCACACAGATCAATACGGGAGCGTACGCCGAACTGCTTGGAGTCGGACAATCTCTGAGCAATGTACCCGAGTCGATCATCAACTTGCTGGAGGAGAGTCCTGAACTGACAAGAGAGCAGCGTCAAGAGATCCTCTCAAGGTACCAGGATACCGGAGACGTATTTCCGTTTTTGAAGTTTTTCCGAAACAGTCTGGTTCTTTCATCCATTGCCGCCCTGATCAGTTTAATCCTCGCGGTATTCGGCGCATATTCGTTCGCCCGAACCCGATACCGGGGACGGGCGGTAATTCAGCGGGGTGTGCTGTTTGTATACATGTTTGGAGGAATTCTTCTCCTCATTCCCCTCTATAAAATGGCGGTAGGCATAGGGCTGGCCGGATCCAGAAGCGGTACTTTTTTTGCCCTGCTGATTATCTACATGGTTCAGACCCTTCCGGTTTCCCTCTACATGCTGGGCAATTTTTTCCGATCGGTCCCGTTCTCCATTGAGGAGGCGGCATTAATCGATGGATGCACCAGATTCAGCACAATTTTCAGGATTATTATTCCCTTGAGCATTTCCGCGCTGGTGACCGTATACATCTACAGTTTCATGATCGCATGGAACGAGTACCTGTTCGCCTCGGTGTTTCTCAAAACCTACAGGGATATTTACACTCTTCCTTTGGGCCTCAACAGTCTGTTTGTCTCCAAGAATGCCATATGGGACCGGATTATGGCCGCTTCCATGCTCACCGCCATACCGGTTATTGCCCTCTTCATGACAATTCAGAAGAAACTTGTAGGCGGACTATCCGCAGGAGGGGTGAAGGGGTGACATCCCATTCTCTCGTTCCCCGGGGCGGGTGAAAATATTGACACTTCAGGTCAACTTGCTATAATACCGGGTATCTATGATCAAGCCGAATCTTCGTGACAGCTTTTTTTTCTTTTTCAGCTTTATAACCTTCAGTTGCGAGGGATTCGAAGAGGACCATAGATAATCAATCTAAGGTACATCAGCGGATTCCTCGCTCAGGCGGGGAATCCTTTTTTTTTATAGAACAGAGGCAATTTCAAATATCAGCGATTTTGGAAATGGCCAAGACCTTTAGAAATCATAATTCTATTCTTCTAAATGGATTATAATTTCGACCCGATATCCGACATCTTTCAAAATCCAATTTTGAAAGATGCTCAACAGACAAACACCCGGAGAGGTTCTTGAAAAACCCCTTGCTTTTACAATTGCTTCCCGGAAGAATCACCTTACATGGTGAGCACATGAACACGTGAGAGAGAGGAGCAGAACATGGTGGAACAACTGCAGCAGATGCTGGAAGATTTTAGAGCCGGTATAGAAAAGGTTCAGTCACTGCCGGAAATGGCTCAGTTCAAGGCCGAGTATTTGGGGAAAAAGGGCAGACTTAAAAGCCTCATGTCGGGTATGCGGAATCTCTCCCCTGAGGAACGAAGCAGGTTCGGTGCAAAAGCCAACGAAGCCAAACAGTTCATGGAACAGCTCCTGGAAGAGCAGAGCACTCGTATTGAGCTTGAAGAAATCAACACCCGGCTGGATAAGGAATGGCAGGATATATCCTGGACAGACCGGTTGAAGGATAAGGGTCAGCAGGCTGCCGGCCTTCATCCGCTCAGCAATGTAATGCGGGAGCTTGAAGATATCTTCCTCTCCATGGGTTTCGATATTCTCGACGGCCCCCATATAGAAGATGAGTACCACAACTTTGAAGCATTGAATATTCCCGCCAATCATCCTGCCAGGGATATGCAGGATACCTTCTGGTTTCAGGATAAGAAACACCTTCTGCGAACCCATACTTCAAATATTCAGATCAGGGGTATGGAACAGCACAAGCCCCCCTTTAAATTTGTGGGCCCGGGCAAAGTATTCCGTTCGGAAGCTCTGGATGCCAGTCATGAAGCCGCATTTCATCAGCTTGAAGGCATGATGGTGGGCAAGGATATCAGCGTATCCCATATGATCCATTTCCTACGGACACTTTTGTCTGAGATCTTTCAGAAAGAGATTAAAGTCCGTCTCCGCCCCGGCTTTTTCCCCTTTGTTGAGCCCGGATTCGAACTTGATTACGAATGCCTTTTGTGCGGCGGAAAAGGCTGTTCAGTGTGTAAGCAGGTCGGCTGGGTGGAAGCCCTGGGCTGCGGCATGGTGCACCCAAATGTTCTCAAAGCCGGAGATATTGACCCCAAAGAGTGGAACGGTTTTGCCTTCGGCCTGGGAGTGGACCGCCTCACCATGATGCGTTACCACATAGACGATGTGCGCCACATCCACAGCGGTGACCTGCTGTTCTCCGAGCAGTTCAAGGCATACTGATCAACCCCGGAGTGACCGAAAATTCCACAGGGAGATACATAGATGAAAATTAGCTTAGATTGGATACAGGATTTTACAGAACTTCCCGGCGAACTCAGCCCGGAGGATATTGGAACACAGTTCACCCTCTCGACCTGCGAAGTTGAAGGGGTGGAGCGCAGCAATGAACACCTGGAAAAAGTGACTGTTGCCCGGATCACCGGTGTTGAACCTCATCCCGAGGCGGATAAGCTGAACCTGGTTCGCTTCGAAACCGGAGACGGGGAAAAACGTGTGGTATGCGGTGCACCCAATGTGGCCGTCGGGCTGAAAGTGCCCTTCGCACCGGTGGGAACCACCCTGCCCGTTGGGTTCACCCTGGAGCCGAAAAAAATCAGAGGGGTATTGAGCGAGGGCATGCTCTGTGCCGAAGATGAGCTTGGGCTGGGCGAAGGACACGAGGGTCTTCTGATCCTTGACGGTGATGCCGCCCTTGGTCAGACAATGGCAGAATACCTTGAAACCCGGCCGGCCGTCCTTCTGGATATTGATAACAAATCCATAACACACCGTCCCGATCTCTGGGGTCACTATGGAATGGCCCGGGAATTTGCCGCGGTTTTCCGAAAGGAGCTGAAAAAGCCATTCAGTGAATCGTGGTTGAAGAAACAGCGGAAATTGGAGACGAAGGAGCCTTCCCCGGTAACCATTCAAGTGGAAGAAGAAAGCGCCTGTCTGGGGTATATGGGACTGAGTGTTGATAACGTGAATATTAAACCCAGTCCCCGGTGGATGCAGAACCGTCTCTCTGCCTGCGGGCTCCGCCCCATTAATAATATTGTTGATATTTCAAACTATGTAATGCTGGAGCTGGGTCAGCCAAATCATATTTTTGATCTGGACACCATCCGAGGTGGAAAAATCATCGTCCGGGAAATGGGCGAACATGGAACATTTACCACCCTTGACGAGGTTGAACGCCAGATTGTTCCCGGCGATACCATGGTATGTGATGCGGAAGGCCCCTCGGTAATCGGCGGGATCATGGGAGGTCTCAGTTCTTCTGTCAAGGATCAGACATCTACAATTTTCATCGAAGCTGCAAACTGGGTGGATGCCCGTATCCGGCACACCTCCACACGTCTGGGACTCCGCACCGATTCCAGCCAACGCTATGAAAAATCACTGGATACCAATCAGCTGGAAAAAACTATCTGGCGGATTTTGGAGCTTATACGGGAAAGCTGTCCGGAAGCACGGGTGGTGGGGAAGCTGGAATCCGACGGAATGAAATACACCCCTGAACTAAAGATTGATCTTAATGAAGAGCGTGTGAACTCAATTTTGGGAACTCAACTCGGGGCCGCTGAGATTAAAACCTATCTTGAAAGTCTTGAGTTCCATGTTGATATGAAATCCGAACTCCAAGGGAGCATGACGGTCACCGTACCCAGCTTTCGGGCCACAAAGGATATCGAGGTGGACGCCGATCTTATTGAAGAAGTGGGAAGAATCCATGGATACGATAAACTGATTCCCGTCCCCCCCAAAAATGATATTACCGCGGTGAAACTCCTTCCCGAAAAGCAGCTCAAACGAAAAATCATGGATTTCATGGTATACCGGGGACGGGCCCTGGAAATCTACAGCTACCCTATGGTTGGCGAAAAGCTGCTTAGACAAGCCGGATGGCACGAGATGAATGAGCAGCTGATTCTGGCCAACGCATTGAATCCGGAGACAGACCGGATGCGCCCATCTCTTATTCCTTCCCTGCTTGAGAAGGCCGCCCTCAACCAGAAGCATTTCAGCAGCAGCCGTTTTTTTGAGCTTGGTAGAAGTTACCTTGAAGATGAAACGGCGTTCAGCAGAGAACGGCATCAACTGGGGATTGTCTTCTATTCTAAGACCCAATCTCCGTTCCTGGAAATGCTGAACCTGCTGGAAGACATGTTCGAGAACCTTAATCTTAACAGTAAAATTACCCCGGCCGATGAAAATCGCCCCAACCCCTTTCTGCCGGTAAACTGGCTGGGAAAACATCCCCATGAGTATCTGGAGATCGGCATTAGGGGAAAGACCGCCGGCTTTATTTCAAGCATTCACCCGTTGATGAATCGGGCTTTTAAGATTAAAGGCAACCTGGTAATGGCTCTTGTGGATCTCACTGATTTTATGGAGCAGAATATCCAGGATAAAACCAAATACCAGCCCCTTCCGAAATTCCCCGGTTCAACATTCGACTGTACGGTACTTACGGATGCCAAGACTCCCGTGACTGACGTTATAGCAGCTGCCCGGAAACTGAAAATGAAGGAGCTGGTTGATCTGCGTATAGCAGATGTATACAGTCCAAAGGATCAACCGAAAGCCGTAACACTCCGGGCTCGATTTCTGGATCGGGATCAAACCCTCAGCCCGGAATTTATCAGCGAAGCCGAAAACAAACTTATTGACACGCTGGAACAACAGGGCTTTCCTCTGAAACAGTAGACCTGTTTTTCGGGGAGGAATCGAAACCATGAATCAGTATGAAGTCGAAGTTATGAAAACCGAGGAAGCTTTTGCCAAAAGCATGGCTTCTCGGAATTTCGCCGAATTCTGCCGTTATCTGGATGAGGACTGTATATTTCTCAACAGATCCAACGTGCTTCGTGGAAGAATTGCCGTTGAAGATTCATGGCAAGCCTACTTCACCGCCGATGAAGCCCCTTTTTCCTGGAAACCGGAAACAGTAATTGCCCAGGAAGGAGGGGAGACCGCCATGAGTACCGGTCCGGTATTCGATTCAGAGGGCAGCCGTATTGCCTGCTACACGTCGATCTGGAAAAACTACGGAAACGGAATCTGGCGAATTATCTTCGATAAAGGCGAATCATGGTATCCCGCCCCGGGTAACCAGGAAAACCTGTCCACTGAGGAATAGCTCCGTTTTTACATTTCCCAAAACAAGGGTTGGATCAGAGAGGATCCCGTAACCAACACAAGCTGGGAAGGGGTGGTTCCTTCTTTACCATCACCCTGAAAGCGCCTATATTGTGAAAGTAGACCTCAACTGTGATTACAGGAAAGATGAATAGATCCGTATATTTTCGGTTCAAAAAGACTGCATGTTTTAACTTGAAGTTCCGAAAATAATTCACACAGTTCATGTACAAAGGAATTCAAAAACTCATGCACGTATTCAACAAACTGAAATCATTTTCCACTTCTATTTCCGTCTGGCTGAAAGAACAACTTGGGATTATATCCCCGGCTTTCATAGCTTGGGTTCTGTTGAGTTGGCTGTATGCAGCCGCCCTCATATTCATATCTCAGAATCCTCTTACCACCATACTTTCTGTTTTCATGGTGTTAGTTCACAGCGGAATATCGGCCTATACGGTTCACAAAGCCGATGAAAAAGCACAGATTACCCCTAGGGAGTTCCTGGTCCTGAAAAAACTGTTTTCCTACATTGCATCCACCCAGTTTATCGTTCACTCCATAACCCTGCTTGCAGCCTGGAGTTCAGACGGTATCAGTCAAAATTCCTATTATTTTCTGTACGCCCTTAATGTTTTGCTCGTGGCAGTGTACCTTCCGGTTTTCTTTTCAATACGCCGAAAATCCAATCTTCTCCGGAAAGGCATTATCCGTGAGGTTAAGCGGAAGGGAAAAACCAAATATGAAGCGGTTCGCCACTTCAGAGGAATTGGAGTAAGCATTGGAGAATGGGTAGATGCCATTATCTGGGCCGTCATCGCGGTTATCTTCATTAACTCCCTGTTTTTTCAGTTATACCAGATTCCATCCGAATCCATGGTTCCTGAATACTATGTTGGTTCCCGGGTCCTTACCGGAAAACTCGGATATAACCCCGAAATCCCGCTATCACTGGTTCGCATTCCAATTCTTCGGGAACCGAAACGTTTCGACGAGTATGTACTTAATAACCCCCGCTACACCATTGGAAAAAGTCAGGCACTAAAGGATTTCAGAAATACGTTTATCCAGATGATCACGTTTTCCATGGTTCAGATCCCCAAGACGGATATTAACGGCGTCCCGTTTCATGATCCCTTAATCAAACGTTTAACCGCACTTCCCGGAGAACAGATCATGATGGTGGACGATATTGTATATATTCGAAACGGCATCGATGAGGAATTCAGAGAGCTGAGGGGGGATCAGGAATATGCATGGAATTTCAGCAACAATCTCCAGGTGAACCGGGGACGCCTGGAACAGGAAGCCGTTTCTCCCGACATGCGTGCGTTGATTACCGGATGGGACAGGGAAAAGTCTGAGATTCCCGAAAGCTACCACCTGCAGGCCCGGAATCTTTCTGAGCGGATAATCCGTGCCGCTGAAGAAGCTTCGGTTTTCATAACAGTTCCGGCAGAAGGTACTCCTCCCGAATTTCAACCCAGCATCTTTCATGGATCTTCACGGAGTTTCCAGCCGATAGATGATTCGATACTATCCGAATACCTTCAGTTCGCCATTCGGGACCCCGACGCTTTCAGTGCCGACCTGAGCTCTTTCCTGTTCTCCGCTTACCCAGAGGTCGAAAACCTACAGAGCTTGGATTTGAATGTTTACAGTGGTTCAACGGCGGCGGCAAACCTGCTTTTCAAGTTGAAATTTCTGAGAGCCCTTGAAGCATATATCGGCACAATCGGCGGCGGTCCAGGCGAGGGCCTTCAGGACGCGATCATGGAGTTGTATGAATACACGGCGCTCTATATACACTCATACTTCGACCCGCGTAATTTCGCCCCCTTCCCCGAGGATGGTGTACTGCCGGAGGATCAGTATTTTTTCCTGGGAGACAACCGCTACAATTCATTTGATTCCCGTCACTGGCAATCGGGCAGGAGAATAGCCCCGTTGGATGCAGCGGATCCATACAGTCTGAGGTACGGATCCATGGTTCAGCCTTTCAGCATGGGCAGCAAATATATACGGGGGAAGGCCCTGTTGGGAGTGTTCTGATATTACAGACGGGCGTCACTCTTCCAGCTGCTCCTTCATAAACTTCAACGCCCGGCTTTCCTGCTCATACCACAATTCATCGCTCATTCCCAGGAACGCATGGGTACCGTCTGAATAGATTTCAAGCTCCACATGAGCGCCGGCGTCCCTCACCGCATTATAGAGAATTCTCGCCTGATCCACATGTACAATTCTATCCGCATCTCCGTGGTAAATGAGCACCGGAGCCATATCTGCAGATACATATTCAACGGGACTGTGGCGGCGCAGATATGAATCGGGAATCATGTCCATATATCTGGAAGAATCGAAAGCATCTCCCCGGGCCATCTCAATGAGATCTGAAGGTGCGCACTCAGCGAGAACCATACGAATGCTTCCGGTGGACCTGAATCGGGTTTCAGTCATGAGAGCAATATGCCCCCCGGCTGATATTCCATATAAAGCAAGTGCATCAGGATTGTATCCGAATTTTACGGCGTGTTCCCGGAGCCAGTTGACCGCATCTATACTGTTTTTCAGCGGGGCGTGAAATCCTCCTAACAGACCTGCGGTATAGTTCACCGAAGCCACAAAGTATCCCGCATCCCGCATCCTGGAAAGAAAGCGGTGAATAATGCGAATGGTGCTTTTATCCCCGTAGACCCATGAACCCCCGTGGTAAAACACCACCAGCGGGGCATCACCGGGGGAATAATCTATGGTTGGTTCATAGAGATCCAGCTTTAAATTCCGGAAGTTTCTGCCCCCATATCTGAGATCACTGTGAACACCTCCAGGGGGAACCGGCAGTTCTTTCGCCTCTTCCACAAGCTCATGGATGTCCCCCGAAGGCGTAATTATGTTTTTTCCGGCTGTCATAAGTATGAGTACTGCGGCGATACAAAGAGCGGGTACCGTTACCCAAAGCAGGCGCTGCAATCTCCTTTTCGGTTGTTTTTGTCGCTTATTCATTCTTCTCTAAAGTATACAAATCTCTCCCCGCCAATTTCCAGTCCTGTCGGGCTTTTTTGAAATTGCCAGGACCTTTAGACATCATCATTGCTTTCTTGTAAAAATGATTATGAGTTCGACCGTTATCCAGCATCTATTAAAATTTAATTTTAATAGATGCTCTGATGATATAATTGAAGGCGATGAAATGCAGAAAATCGACCTGATTGTCGCGCCATCTATGGGAAGAAAAATATGGCCCGCATAAATATCTTCTCTCCCGGGACTAACGGAAGAGCGTCCCGGGAGAGGATGGAAATTTTCAAAAACCGGTATTATTCACCCGATGAGCTACGGATATATGAGAACCCGCCAAGCTTGCCCTGAGACCAGGATGTGAACTGTACATCCAGGTAGATGTCATCAGACTCAATATAGAGAACCAGATCCTTACCCTCAATATTTTTCGGACCTCCGGGTATATTCCTGAAGGAAGTGAATTCCAGTTGAGAAATATCATCCTCGGTGCTTCCAAGCGCCCAGAGAGTATTTACCGGACTGTTAAATTTATTATAGATATTTTCACTCACTGCATTATAGATTTGCCCCCCTGAATTTCCGCGGGTAATCCAGAGATTCTCTGTTATTCTGTCCTGGTTTTCCGCAAGATCGGGATCTGCACCATCGGCTTTCGTGAACTCCACATCGGGTCCAGTCCATACTTGACTGCTTTCGGAGAAACCGAGCTCCTCACCTGTTCCCTGAGCAAAAACTCCCCAACTGATAACCATTGCTGCTACTGTGATCAACATTCTTTTTCTCAACATGATTCCTCCTGATTTTTTGAAAATACTATGCGACAATGTAAATGCCAACTATATTCCGAATTTCAGGAGGAAATGATGAATTACAGATCCCTTGGTAAATCCGGTGCCTACGTGAGTGAACTCTCCTTCGGTTCCTGGGTTACTTTCAGCAAACAGGCGGATGTAGATCTGGCCGCAGAACTTATCAAGACCGCATACGATGCCGGTGTGAATTTTTTTGACAATGCGGAAGTCTATGAGAAAGGTAAATCCGAGCTGGTAATGGGCAAAGCTCTTAAGAAGCTGGGGCTCAGAAGAGACAGTTTCCTGGTCTCCAGTAAAGTCTACGGCGGAGTTGTTGAAAAACCGAACCCGAATCAGCAAGGTCTCAGCAGAATTCATATTTATGACGGCTGTCACCAGGCCATGGAGAGGCTTCAGGTTGAACATCTCGACCTGTATTTCTGTCACCGGCCGGATCCCAGAATTCCCATGGAAGAGGTTGTTCGAGCCATGACCGAACTTATTCAGCAGGGAAAAGTACGCTATTGGGGCACATCCGAATGGTCGGCCCAGCAGCTCATGGAAGCTCATTCCGTGGCCCGTCAGTACAATCTGATACCCCCCACCATGGAGCAGCCCCAATACAATATGTTTGAACGATACCGCTTTGAAGTTGAATATGCCCGCTTATATGATACGATTGGCCTGGGCACAACCATATGGTCACCCCTTGCCTCCGGGATGCTCAGCGGGAAATATGATGATACCACCCCCGATGACTCACGGATCAATCTTCCGGGCTACGAATGGCTTAAAAAATTCTTTGAAAGTGATGCAGGGCAGGAGCGAATCAGGAAAACCCGGGAGCTGAAAAAGGTTGCAGAAGATCTCCAAACCACCCGTGCTCAACTGGCCCTCGCATGGTGTTTAAAAAACGAACATGTGAGTACGGTGATCACCGGGGCATCGAGACTCAGCCAGCTTCAGGAAAACCTGCAGGCGCTTGAAGTGGTCCCACTACTGACTGATGAAATCATGAATACAATTGAAGATGTTATTCAAACCAAGCCGAAACCCATGGAGTTCCAGCTCACACAGGAATAAAAGCGGACAACGGAGGTATGTTCAGGCGAAAGAGTTATCTCTACCGCCTGTTACATATCCATCTATCGGGGTTCATGTATGCTAAAACGTCAGAACCTCCCAGCCTTCTTCCCGGAACTGGGGGATTGAAGGATGTCCGTGCATCTCATCTCTGAAGGGTATACTTTGTTCTTTCACCTCTTCAAGCACTCCCATTTGGTTACTGCATGCTTTACAGGCTCCCCCAATAAGCCCCAGTTCCCGTGCCTTTCGGTACATATGATGACTGGGAGTACTGCCCTCGCCGTTCAGGTCTCGAATCAACTTTGTTGCGCTACCCTCCATGATAATCTGCACCTCATGACCTCTTTCGTGAAATTCAATTCCGTTGAGAAGCACATGAATAAAACACATGGGGTCTCCGTTGAATGCAAAAAGGGCGAATTTTCGGGTTTCCATATTGCCTCCTGATTGTAACTCTATTGTGGGTGTTCAGATCTATAATGTAGATCCGTCACGATGCATTAGTACACCCCTCACGGGTTCAGCTGCTTTCCGTTTCATCAAGTTCGTTAATATTGCTGCGGATGGCGTCTATTCCGACTGCGTTCTCCCGGCCGAGCTCCAATAACTGATTGGCATGCGCAAGTACCGTCTCCGTCTTGGATGTTATATCTTTCAGCGATTGTTCGGCGGATTCCGTACTGCCTGCTATCTCAAGGAAGCCGGAGCTGCTGGTGGATATGGCCTGGCTTATTTCCTCCACAGCCCGGGAAACAGAACTTTGAATATTCTGTAAATCTCCGGTAATATCCTGAATCTCCCGGGTGCCATGGTCAAGCTCGCCCATGGCCGAGATTATTTCAACCAGGGCCTGATTCACATCGGTAATATTCTGGTGTATTCCCTCGAAAAGAGCTGCATTTTCCTTGCTGGATTCTACCACATTGCGTATTTCGTCGTCATTCTCTGTGAGCAGTTCCCGAACCTTTCTGGAATTCTCGTTGGTCTCCACTGAGAGCTTCCGGATTTCCTGGGCAACCACTCCGAATCCCCTGCCTGCTTCCCCGGCGTGGGAAGCCTGAATTGCCGCATTCATTGCAAGAAGGCTGGTTCGCTCACCGATCTCTTCGATTACACCGATAACCTGCAGGACACTTGCTGAGGTTTCATTGAGGCGGTTGAGAATTTCCATGGTGGATGAGAAGGACTGGGAGGTTCTTCCTGCACTTTCGGTCAATTCATGGGTCAGTTTTGATTTCTCCTGTGCATTCCTGCTGATTTCCCGAAGTGAAGCGGTCATCTCCTCCACGGCGGCAATGGATCGGTTCACCGCTTCTGTCTGATGTTCCATTTCCCGGCTTACTTTTTCCCCGCCTTCGGTAAGGCGGCTCTGTTCCCTGTCGCTTTCCTGCACCCTTTCCAGGAGCCGGGTCAACTGATTCTCTGCTTCGGTTGTACTGAGGGCTATACTCCTGGCGTTGTCCGCCTCATCGGAGGCAATTTTCTCAAGACGCTCTCCGATTGCCAGGGAATCTCCCGCAGAGGCGAGCAAAGAGTTCATCCGCTCCACCCGTGATCGCCCCCGTTCTTCGTTGGAAAGAAGAATAGACATGATATTCATTTCAATTCTGAAAGCGATTTCTGAAAGCAGCAGTATCAGGATATAGAAGATTACGGCGAACACCACGCTGTTTATCAACTCGGCAATATCACTCTGGAAATTGGGCAGAACCGTAAGCACAAAATACAGAATTCCGAAAATAAATTGTATTGCCGCGACTATATAGAGTTGAAAGCGGGCATACCCGATCACCAGGGAAAGCACCAGAATCGGTGCGGCAAAGGCAATATACATATAAATGTCCCGGATGCTTTCGTATGTCTGTACGAGCATTACCGTAAACGGCGTGAGGGCCAGCAACAGCAGATACACCGTACTCGCCGATCGGTAGACCCTTCGAGGAAGAAGAAATAATACCCCAACCGACACAACCAGGGCCGGAACACTGGAGGTTAAATTGGAAAAATTGCCGCTAATAATATGAATAAAACTCATCAGAGCCGTCATTACCCCAAGAACCAATAATGTTATGGCAAAATTTCGTACCTTAATACGATAATTGACCGCCTCGTTTCGGTATGGGGCAGTAATATGCTCAACAATTCTCATGGACACTTCCTTTTACCTTGGTGTCTTAAAGATTAAAATTCGGCGCTGCAGAAGTCAAACCTTATGTTGCTAGAGGGCTTTGCCGGAGGAACTCAGCATACAGGCCGTTCTTCCCCAGCAGCTCCTCATGGGATCCCTTCTCAGCCAATTCACCCCGATCCAGTACAAGGATAATATCTGCGTTCCGTATGGTAGATAACCGGTGGGCAATTACAAAACTGGTTCGCCCCTTCATCAGAGGTACCAGAGCTTTTTGAACCAACTGTTCGGTTTCGCTGTCCAGGTATGAGCTGGCCTCATCGAGAATAAGAATGGAAGGATTTCGTACCAAGGCCCGGGCAAAGGCTATGAGTTGTCTCTGTCCCAGAGAAATATTACCGCCGTTTTGACCGAGCTCGGTTGCATAGCACCGGGGGAAGGCCAGGATGAGATCGTGAATACCCAACTGCTCGGTAACTTCCTTGATCCTTGCCATGGTTGCGGCAGGGTCACCAAAACGGATATTTTCTTCAACGGTTCCAGAAAAGATCTGGGGATCCTGCATAACCGCAGCCATTCTGGAACGGAGCTCCAGCTGATCATAATGGCGTATATCTTTACCATCTATGCAAATTCTTCCCGACTGAACGTCATAAAACCTGTTCACAAGGTTGACCATTGTGGATTTTCCACTGCCCGTATGGCCGACAATGGCACAAATCTGCCCCGGCTCAATATGAACATCAATATCCTTTAAAACCGGTTCATCCTTCTTATAGGCAAAATGTACATGTTCAAAGCGCACTTCACCTTGCAGAATCTTCGGTTTCACCGGCTGTGAAATATCTTCCACATCTTTCTTTTCATGAAGTATCTCGAAAATTCTAGAGCCTGAGACAACCGCCCTGCTCATCTGATTCAACATATTGCTGATCTTCTGCATGGGCTGGAAAAGCCGGGTAACATAGTTAAGAAACGCCACAATCACACCAATCGTAATCATGCCGTGATACAAAAGGATTCCACCGCCGATAATCACCAAACCCTGGCTGAAGTTATTCAGGGTTGCAACCGACTGCCAAAAGAATGCGTTGAGAGGATAGAAGGTTCTGCTTTGGCTATAGTACTCACCGTTCAGCTCGCGGAATTTTTCTATATTCTGCCCTTCCCGGGCAAATGCTCTGCTTACCTGAATCCCCGATAGGGATTCATTGAGAAAACTGTTCACCAGGGAGAGTTTCTTCTGTATTCCATTTGCGGATGCGACAATTCTCCCCCGAAGCTTGAATACAATAAGTAACAGCACCGGCAGAATGAAAACGAGAGTTAAACTCAGCCATCCATTCATTAAGATCATCGCCGTCACCAGACCGACAATCATAAGGGAGTCCACTAACAGGGTATCCAGACCCGTCATCAATAGTTCCTCCAGTACCTGGATATCTCCGGTGAGGCGTGTCATGAGCCGGCCTGATTTATTCCGGTCGAAAAACCCCACCGACAGATGCTGAATATGATGAAAAAGATTCTTTCTCAGATCATAGAGGACGCCGTTTCCCACCTTCATCATCAGCACACCCTGCATTCGGAAACTAAAGAATTGAATTGCCCCTGTGGCCAGCAATGCCCCGGCAACACCGAGCAGATAGGAAGTATTTTTGGGAACGATCCCGTTATCAATACCCTGCTGGATAAGTATTGGGAGGGCTATCATTGTGGCGACATTTATGAGAGCAAATACATACATCAGTAGAATTTTTTTGCGATAGGGTTTGAGGTACGCCCAGAGCTCTGAAAGCACTCTGTGAGTATTTCCCCGGGTTGTTTTTCCCATAATCAGGACCTCCCGGTAAGGCTGTCTTCGCCGATCGAGCCATACATCATTTGAGATTCGTACACGGATCGGTATAGCGGACTCTTTTGAAGCAGGCGTTCATGGGGTTCCATATGGTGCAGCTTGCCATCATGAAGGAGGATAATCCTATCAGCCAGTCTGAGGGTGGAAATTCTCTGGGCAATAATCAGAGTGGTTCGTCCCCCCATGAGCTGCTGAAGCTCTTGCTGAATTTCCCGCTCGGTTTTACTGTCCAGACTCGAGGTGCAGTCATCCAGAATCAGAAGCTGCGGATCTTTCAGGAGTGCCCGCGCAATTGCAATCCGCTGTCGCTGACCGCCGGACAGCCCTACCCCGAATTCCCCAATCTGACTATTGTATCCGTCGGGAAGACTCTCTATGAAATCATGGATTCGGGCTGCCCGGGCCGCATCCTGAATTTCTTCAATACTTGCCTCCGGCCTTCCGTAGGCAATGTTTTCCTGGATGCTGGTGCTGAATATGAAGCTTTCCTGCAGCACCATACCTATCCGGGAGCGGAGGAATTCAAGCTCCCACTCAGACAGGGGTGTACCGTCCAGCAGGATTTTCCCTGCCCCGGGTTCATAAAACCTGGGTATGAGGCTGATAAGTGAACTCTTCCCCGAACCGGTAAGCCCGAAAACCGCAACCCTTTCCCCGGGCTTTATGCAAAAGCTCAAATCATCCAGGACTGTTCCCGATTCAGGATAACTGAAAGAAACGTTCTGAAACTCTAACCTGCCCTGGATTTCAGATCTATGGTGCCCGGTATTCTCCAGGCGCTGGTCAGGTTTTTTCAGTATTTCATGAATTCTCCTTGAAGCACCGGAAGCCAGACTCATAAGACTTGTATTGAATGCCAGAATAAAAACCGGGAACCCCATAATGGAGAGATAGGTAATAAACCCAAGCAGGGTTCCGAGGGTCATATTCCCCTGTCCCTGAATAATCTGTATTCCACCATATAATACAATTACCAATGAACCGATGGTGTTAGTCAGTATAAGAAGGGGGTTCATCCTGGCCTGGAGATCCGATACCTCCATGCCCGCATCCCTGAGCTGGGAGTTCTCTCCGTCAAATTGCGTTATCTGTCGGGATTCGGCGGCAAAGGCTTTAATGATCCGTATTCCTCTGAGATTTTCTTGAATGAAGCTGCTGAGCGTACCCGTTCTTCGATGCTTTCGGCCTACGGCAGCTCCCATTCTCTTGCTGAAATAGATCACCATGAAGAACACGAGAGGAATAAATACATATACCATCAGAGCAAGCCGCCAATTCTGTATCAGCATCAACACCAGAACTGTGGAAGAAATCAGGGCAATCCTCAGACGATGTTCGATTCCATATGCAAAAAAGTTTCGAATCATCTGCACATCATTGCTCACCCGGGACATTAGATCTCCCGTTCTGGCAGTATCGTAGAAAGGAGCCTGAAGATGCTGAAGTTTCTCAAACAGTTCATTCCGGATATCGTGCACAACGGTTTCCCCCACATACCAATACGAGCGGATCATCACGTGGGCGGTGAAACCCCGGATCACAGCAACGATCAGGATAAGCCCTCCAAATAGAAAGAGGCTTTGCAGGGAACCCTGGCTCTGGATCTGCGGATAAACCGTATCGGTGACAAACTTAATAAGGCCGGGCAGGGCATATGCGAACACATCCACCAGAATCATGCTGAATACCGCCAACCCCAGAGCTGACTTGTACCGGCCCACAATATGCCTGAATGGAGAAATGATTCCGGTAATTCCTCTATAGGATGTTGATTCCATGAGTACTCCTTGTAAGCAGAGGCTGGCACATTCACTAAACCCAGTGAAAAGCGGTTAGCTCGATGAAAGCGGGACAAAGAATACCAGAGCAAGGTCTTAATTGTCTATTCAAACAAACTAAGAAATAAAAAAGCCTGCCTCGAAAAATGTGGATACGAAGCAGGCAATGCAAGCATAAGTTTGTCATCTCTGGCCCACGTGGAGTAAACTTCAGCTCTGGCAGACCCGGGCTATCCTCCAGCCCATACAGGCAGAGATCAGGCTGAGCTCAGGCTGTCTTGCGTATTTCACCGGCTTTGGTTAAGGCGAATTTGGCAAGAACCGGACCGACAATTTCGAAGAAAATGGACGTAGCCGATACTGTGGTGATGATAATGCTTCCAATCTCGGCACCATGGGTCCCGAATTCAGCCAACTCCTTCTTCACAATGAGAGCAAGACCAATTGCCACCCCGGCCTGGCTTAGAATTCCCAGTCCGAGATACTTACGGATACTCACAGGAAGTCTGCCGGCCCATGCACCGAATGAGGCTCCGCTTATCAGCCCGGTTGCTCTTCCAGCGATGTATACCAATCCGATCAATCCCAATTCCGGAAGTGCAGATATATGAAGATTCGAACCCGCGAGAACAAAAAATAAAATAAACAACAGCGGCATAATCTGAGTCAACTCTTCATGAATTTTTTCCACAAAATTCTGAGGCTGGGTATTCACAATTACAATTCCCAAGACCATGTTGGTGAGAATCACCGACATGTGAAACATAATACTCAAACCTGCAGAGAGAAACACCACGGCAAAAAGAAGAAGGAACAGATCTCTTCCGGTTTTTAGGAACCGGCCGAGAAAGATAAAAACAACCGCATTAAGGGTTCCCACCAGCAAACTCAGCCCAACCTCCAGGAGGGGGCCGGACATCAGGGAGAAAAATGATCCCGTCTCAACTCCCATCTCCGCAGATAATATTGATTTTGCGAAGGCGGCAGCAAAACCGAAAAGAATGATTCCAAGACCGTCATCAAATCCTACAACGGCAAACAATGCTTTGGTGAGGGGTCCCTTCGTACGGTATTCCTGGATAATTGCAACTGTTCCTGCGGGAGCACTGGCCGGGGCGATTGCCCCGAAGAGAATGGAGAGGGCCAAGTCTTTTGTGAGAAGATACATAAGCAGAGACACAAGAATGAACGCCATGAACGATTCGGTAAAAATCGTAAGAACGATTCCCCCTCCCTGCTTTTTCAGACCGGCAAAGCTCAGCTCCAGTCCTATGCTCACCGCTACAAAACTGAGGGCAATTTCGGTAATAAACCCTATGGACTCCTGAAATTCTCCGGAGAGAACCCCCAGAAGCGACGGTCCCAATAAAACCCCCAGCACCATAAAGCCGATAATGGAAGGCAGATGAATGAGCTTTGCCCCTTTGCCGAAATATATTCCCAGGAGAACGATAAACCCGATAATAATCAGCGGATCCAGGTGCAGTTCGTGAATAAATGTTTGGATATTTTGAATTACCACAATATCTCCTAGAAATCTATTGAGCCATCGCAGTAGAGAAGATCCTGTGCGCTCACCAGAATGCCTTCACCATCCTCCGGCCGAATCATATTAATCTGGCGGATAACATGATTCATATACCGTTTGTCCATCACGGCTATAATTAGCCGACTGAATCCCCTGCTGTCATCATTCCAGAAGGAGGAAAAAAGCGGGAGGCGGTGAAGATAGCTTGTGGCCCTGTTGCCCTCCAGAACGCTCACAGATCCCTCAATTTCTCCGGATAATATTTCCAGCACATCCTGAAAGAGATCTTCCAGCTGAACGTGGATGGTGAACTGACACATATTCACCGTTTCGGGAGCTGACGAGGACGCATCCCCACTGGTCATTTTCTGCTTGAGATCGCCGGCCTCTTCCAGAATCCCCACGATTTCGTCCGGGCTTGCTGCGGATATGAGCCGCCGGTTCAACCCTGGATCTTTTGCCAGCTGACTGATTGATGACAGAATTTTGATATGCCGATTTCTCTGGCTCGCCGGCCCTACAATAAAAAACACCAATTTGCTGGGTTTCCCGTCAAGGGCTTCAAAATCAATGCCGTCGGCTATCACAATCAGTCCAACGGCAAAATCATCAACTGAGGTAAAACTGCAGTGGGGAATTGCAATGCCCTTTTCCAGACCAGTGGAAACAAGTTTTTCCCGCTCTTTCAGTGCTTTGAGAATTTCCCTGCTGCCAATTTCAGACAGCTCAGGAGCCTCTGCGGCCAGATCGGCAATCTCCGAGAGCAGCTCTTTCTTATTTTTTGCATCACTTCCGATTTTAATTAACGCCTTGTTCAAACCTTCAATCATGCTTCATTCTCCTTATGATACAGCCTGGGTTCATGTTCCACGAAGAAACGCAGAATATCCTGGGGTTGATCGGCTTTCTGTAATTGATTTCTTGCGTCATCACGCCGGAGCATCGCTGCAAGTCTGGACATGATTCTAATGTGAACTGTTTCACTGTCCGATAGCAGAAGAAAGAAGAAATGAGTCTTCCCCCCGTCCAAGGATGCAAAATCGATCCCTTCTGGCGAGCGGCCGAAGATAATGGACGGCTCATGAATATCAGCCTCTCCGGGCTTGCGAATATGGGGAATGGCAATTCCCTTTGCAATGCCGGTGGAAAGCATCTGCTCCCTTTGCACCAACTTTTGGTACAACGTATCGCTGGTTCTTACCAGCGATCTGTTTTCTGCGTGGTCCGATAATTCTCGCAGCACTTCGTTCCGGCTGCGGGACTTCATATTCATAATTATAGATTCGGGCTCAATAAGCCGGGAAAGGGAAACATAATCCATCTCCCTTTCGATAAGACGGGAGAGATCATTTTGCGGCACCACGTTCATACGGGCGGTTATCCAGTCTTCTATCATGCTTGGTGAAAAACGCCATTGATTGGCAATTTTCGCCGATGGAATTTCACCATTCTTTGCCATTTTCAGAATAGTTTTCTCAGACAACTGAAGGTAGTTCGACACATCTGCGAGTGTCATCATCTTCTTTTCCATTCCAGGTTACTCCCATCTATGTAAAAAACTCCGGGGAATAGCAGATCACAAAGTCTTTATGTGCCGCTTAAACTCCCTATTTACCTTTATATTCCGTTATATTCTCTTAAAGTATGCATGTCAAGATTCTGGCAATTGGTTTTTTAAAAACACCCGATATGATATAACTTTTACATGAACCCGGGTGAACTACTAAATAACCTTCCTTCCAAGGCAGGATCCAGGAACAAGGAATTCAGGAAAACCATCAAACGACTCCAGCAATTACGCTCAGGGGATGCTGAACAACGAATTCGTGAGTATGATGCCCAGGTTTTTCAGCATATTGACTGTCTGGAATGCGGCAACTGCTGCAGAACCCTGGGCCCCAGACTCATCCAGCGTGATATTCAGCGCCTTGCAAAAATTTGCAGTATAAGCACCGCGGCCTTCATGGAAAAATACCTGAAAAAGGATGAGGACGGCGACTGGGTGTTTCGTTCAATGCCCTGTCCATTCCTGGAGGAAGATAATTATTGCTCGGTATATTCACACCGTCCCAAAGCCTGTGCAGACTACCCCCATACCCGGGGCCGTCAAATCCGGTCCAAGCTGGGAGAACTGAAGAAAAACGCAGCCGTATGCCCCGGGGTGTACGGTATTCTTGATTCCCTGGGAAAGCACATCTAAACGGAGGGGAACAAATGCAAGCAACGCATTTTACATTCAAAGAAAATGAAAAGCTCTTGGAGTATGAGAACTCCACCTGGAAACGTCTTCGGGAGCTATGGAAGGGGAAAAGTGCCGAATCTGCAGTCTATACCGATGGAAACAGGAAGATAGTCGTTAAACGATTTGTATCCCGCAACGAAAATTATATCACTCTGGACAAGGCCCTGCATGTGGAATTGCGAAGTTATACAACGCTGAAAGAGATTAACCTTTCCGTGCCCAAGCTGTTAAGCTACAAAGATGATCCTCCGGTGCTCATAAAAGAATTTATTCCTGGATCGACGGCAATGGAATTGCTGGCAGCAGATCATCTTGAACCTTTAGTCATTCAATCCATTCAAAGAATTGCCACACATGTGGAGTCCAGAGGCTGGAACATCGATTATTTTCCGGCAAATTTTGTGTATCAGCCGGAGCATAAGAAGCTGGTATACATCGACTACGAAATACAGCAGTATGATCCGCAATGGAACTTCTCGAACTGGGGTTCATGGTACTGGTTTAACCATCCCGGGTTCCAGGACTTCCTGAAAAGTGGTGATGGCAACCACATTAATCAGACAAACAGCTTTCTCCCCCTCAAAACTGAACAGATCAGAAAGCGCAGAGAGCAGTTCTTGCACAATTCAAAATAAACAATCACTGCACCAAATAGAGACATGATTCATAGATTTCACGGATAATCCCCCCTCACCGGGGAAATCCGGACTCTCTCAGACGTGCCGGCTATCAGACGTGAGGGCTATCAGTCATGCCGGCCATCATCCATGCAGAGCATGAGGAACGCAGGTCATCATCCACAGGAATCATTCAGATAAGCCCGCACTCACCCAGCCAATTTTGAAAAAAGATCCGCGACCAATCTTTGAGGATGGGGCAATGCCTCCTGGAAGCCTCCCGGAGAGATGTGACATTCACATCAGGAGTCTGTGAAATTTCAAGGGCATGTCCCGCAAACCAGGTTTCAAGGTCCGGATAATCCGCCTCAAGGTGAAACTGCAGACCCAGAATCCTCGGGTTCAACGCAAATGCCTGATGTGCGTACCTATAATTAAAGGCCAGTAATTCGGCACCGGGAGGAAGGTCGAAGGTATCTCCATGCCAGTGCAGAACATCCGCGGATCCCGCAGAGTCAGAACCCGCAAGACCATACGCTTGGGCCTGCCTGGTAAACCTCACTTCCGACCATCCGATTTCCGGACCGTCTCCAGGATACACCCTTGCGCCTGCTGCCTTGGCAATCAGCTGAGCACCGAGACAGATTCCCAGTACCGGTAATCCCGCAGCGATGCGACGGGCAAGGAACTTTATTTCTTCGCTCAGCCAGGGGTACTCTTCACCATTAAGAACACTCATTGGTCCGCCAAGAACGATCAGGGGCCGGGATGCAAGGGGGTCCAGCAAAGACCATTCCTGCCCGGTAAGCACGGGAATATCCAGATATCGATGCTCTATTTCAAGGTCGCTCAACACCCCGGCGAAGCTTCCCAGGCCTTCAAATTTCACATGTCTGAATACATCTATCATTGCCCCAATCCTCCGGCTTCCTGATCGCGGATAATGTGGGTAAGCTGCTGCAGCAGCAGATCCCCGGGGCCGTTTTCTTCAACCCGGAAGAAAGCTGTTGACAGGATTTCCGTCATTGGGGCTGACAGCTTATCTTTCAGCCCCTTTTGGGATACGGCCCGCAAACCCGCTGCAGCCCCATGAGCCAGGATGAGAAACATCGGTTCCAGTTGCTGGCGAAGCTTCAGGGAAGACACTGATCCCATGGATACCACGTCCTGATTCCCGCTCTCTGTGGGACGGCTGAGAACCGAAGCGGGAGCGGCATAATGCTGTATTTCCGCTGAAAGGGCGGTAGTCCCTATGCCCAATGCCTTCAATCCGAAATCAGTAACATCATCCGACTGAGCGAGATTCTTGCGCAAACCTTCTCCTCCCTCCAGAAGCAGCTGCACCTGTCTATCCACCAGCTGGGCACTTGTGGAGAGAGCAATCCGTACATAGTCACAGGCTGCAGCAACATGTCCTCCATAGAAATTTCCGCTGTGAAACACCCTCTGGGTATCCGGGTCAAAGAGAGGGTTATCGTTGGCAGAGTTTATTTCCCGTTCAATCCATACTGCAGCCATATCTATGGTATCTCGCAGAACACCGGCTGTCTGGGGTGCACAGCGCATGCTGTATCTTGGCTGGATATTTCCCACACGCTCCATACGGGAAATGGGACGGGGATTCAACTGGGAACCGTTCCGTATGTGCCGTGCCGATTCGATGCTTCCCGGGTGATGCTTTTGCTCATGGATCCAGGATTCGAAAGGCTCTCCAGAGCTGCCAAGAGCCAGGGCCGTCATTGAGGTTATTCGGTCGCACCAGAGGGCGCCATTCTTGGCTTCAACCAGAGAAATGGCTGCCAATGCGGTAAGCATGGCGGTACCGTTCATTATCGCCAACCCTTCTTTCAAATCCAGCTTCCAGGGAATAATGTTCAGCTCATCAAAAACAGATGAGCTGTCCCGGAGTTCCCCCCTGTACCAGGCCCTGCGCTTTCCCTGAAGCATTGCAGCCAGATAACTCAGAGGTGTGAGATCTCCGCTGGCTCCCACACTCCCCCGGCTGGGAATCGCCGGGATCACATCCAGATTGAATATCTTCACCATGAACTGAAGAAATTCCCTCCGGATTGCAGACACCCCCTGGGAAAGACTGACAATTCGACAGAGAAATACGGCTCTGGATTCTCCCAGACTAAGCAGAGGGCCGCTTCCCGCAGCGTGAAAATCAACTAATTTCTCCTGGAGTTTCAGGCGGGATTGTTCCGGGATATCACGGGTGCCGTCATCACCGAAACCGGTGGTGACGCCGTACACATGTTCTCCTCTTGCGATGCATCCCTCCAGTACCTTTCGGGATTGCTGAGCCCGGTCAAATATTTTCTCTTCAATTGTAACCTCTCCAGGGGAGCGGTACGCCCGATACACATCCTCGCAGGTTATTGAACTGTACCCCGTTTCTGAAATTCCTATATGAAGGTTCCATTTGATTTCTGATTCTTTCATCAGTACATTATAGAGAATCAAAAAATACTATGTAAGGATAATGTAAGGAGTGCATATGGAGATTGTAAAATTTGGAAGTGATGACATCGGCAACGTAGTTTCACAAATGGGTAAGGAAAAAATAAATGATCTTGCCTTCGGCGCAATTAAACTCGACGAGAAGGGCACCATTCTTGTATACAATGAGGCCGAAGGGGCAATTACCGGCCGTAACCCCAATGAGGTACTGGGAAAGAATTTTTTCACCGAAGTTGCCCCCTGCACCGACCAGCCTGAATTTCACGGTGTTTTTGAAGACGGGGTGAAAAACGGTAACCTCAACACATTATTCGAGTACGTATTCGATTATAAGATGGAAGCCACCAAGGTGAAGGTTCATATGAAGGAGTCCCTGAGCAAAGACGGCTACTGGATTTTTGTAAAACGGGTATAAAGGATTTTGCCCGCCGATGAACGGCCGATAGATCAATCTGCTATGCACGATACCACCATACCGAACCCTCTGTCACATTTAACAAAAGTCCAGCTTCAGAAATTTATCCGGGATTTCCTCAGCTACCATCTCAGTTCTCTCAGGGGCGGTTCTGCTTTGGAGATATCGGAAGACGATTTGTCTCAAAAGTTTACCGGTTCACCATTTTTCATGGATTCCCTGGAGCTGGTAACTCTCACCGGAATGATATGTGACAGCTTCAGGGTTCAAGAAACGGGCCTGGAAGATCTCTTTCTGGCCAGGCCATCGATTCTCCAGTGGAGTGAACTCCTGGAAAAAAGCCTTGAGCTTTACAATGGGGAATTTAATTTCTTCTCATCAGGCTCACAGGGCAAACCCGAATCCACCCTGCACCGCTCAGAAGACCTGGCAGAGGAAGTGGGTTTTCTTGCTGAATTAGTGTCCCGGCAGCTTACTCCCCGGCGGGTTATCTCTCTGGTTCCGTCAAACCACATTTACGGAGCTATTTTTACCATCTTTCTTCCTCAACAGCTTGGGATTCCGGTACAACGGGTACAAGATATTAGCGGAAAGCTGAAAGAGGGCGATGTGGTTGTTACCATCCCCTCCCTGGTGACCCAGTGGGAAACCCGGTCACTTTCCTTTCCCCGAAATGTTCTGGTGATATCCTCCACAGCTCCTCTGGAGAACCGCTTGTCCCAATGGCTTACCAACAGGGGAGCCTCGTTTCTGGAAATTTATGGATCTTCCGAGACTGCAGGAATTGGGTACCGGGATACACCCGCGGCCCCGTTCACACTCTTTCCCTATTGGGAACGGATATCCGGGACCGTAATCCAGCGGAGCTCTACACCAAAAGCATACCCAATTCCGGATGTGATTCAGTGGCAGGATGACCTCCGGTTTTTTCCCGGAGGAAGAAAAGATCGCTTTGTTCAAATTAATGGAATCAACGTAAGTCCGAGCGAAATCGCAGAACGCTTCCGCAGCCACCCGGATGTGGAGGACGCAGCCGTTCGAAGCTTCAGCAGCTCTGTTGGTCCAAGATTGAAGATTTTTATTCGAACACTAAGGGACACCGATGGACTAGAAGCCGTACTGAGAGATTGGTCATCCCGCAATTTACCCTCGCATCAGCGTCCGGCCCACTACAGCTTTGGTACCGAAATGCCAAAAAACTCCATGGATAAGCCCTCAGATTGGAACTAACCCTCTTGCCTCTCCCTGATATTCCGTTAATCACGCAAAAAAAACAAACCGGGCACCTCTCAAAACCCTCGTATTTTCGTTAAATGAGGCAAAAACTCGGTATTCGGAAGTGACTTTCCTTGTTTTCCAGGTTGAGTGATAAAGCACAAACCTGAATTACTCCACCATTCCGGTCATCTCTGACCGAAACCACAATTTCTACGGCTG
>NZ_JBXWXS010000023.1:0-41044 GCF_059431795.1 Salinispira sp. | reverse complement strand
ATAGTATGCTTCGTTAGTCATGAGGTCTCCTATGGTTTTTCGTCGAACTCATGAAGACCGATTGGCTAACTTTTTTCAATCCCCCTTCTCAGAAGAATCACTTTTACAGACAGAATCTTACACTACCGATCGTTTACACTACCGATCGTCATCCCATGTATCGGTCCATGAGCGGTAAAAACTGCGAGCAGGTTCTTTATGGAAATGTATGCGAAAAGAGGCTACCCCGCTGTTGTCCTGAACAGTTTGGGTAAGATCACCCACCGTGTCCTCCAGCAAATTACGTGCAGCAACTTCATTCTCCATGCTATAGGCGGTTTTAACTGAATCCAGGTCGGCGAATATCGAGGCAAACTGAAGGGCTAATCGGCTACGGGATATCACCATCTTCTGTATAGTTTGTGAAGTTGAGCTGATGGTTTCACTCAGGTTGCTCTTTATTTCCTGGTTCCATGAGCGAACAGTAAACAGGGTGACGCCTCCCGAAAGTATTAGGAAGATAGGTAGCAGAAGAAGGGTGAATTTTGAACGTAGTTTCATACATAAAAGTATAGAAAATGCGTGCCGGGAAAACAAGTTTTTACGGTAGCGTAGGTATCCCGCCTCCAAAAGAATTGAAGCCGTCCATGTACTTGCTGAGCCTATGCCAATGACAGCTACGAGATAAATTTAACAGCAGGAGGTGAACAAAGAATTTTCCAGGTTTCAAAAACTCAGCGATGGATGATACAGTTATCCAAATGATATCCGGTTTTTTCCCGAGGTTTTGCTGGCATACATCAGTTCATCGGCCCGTGTAATTAGGCTCGATCGGTCATCATCCAGGGTAGCCATGGTCGCGCCGATAGAAAGGGTAACAGCTACACGTTCTTTGTTGTAATCGATCCAGCTGTGTTCAACCAGTACGCGAATTCGTTCGGCGGCTTCGGCCAGTACGCTCCGGTCAATGTTTGGAATGATCACAATAAATTCCTCTCCGCCCCAGCGGCAGATGCTGTCCAGAGGTCGGAGAGCATTTCCCGCACTGTCCGCGACCATCTTTAAAACATCATCACCGATTCTATGACCCCGTTCGTCATTTACCAATTTAAAGTTATCGATATCCAAAAACATGAACCCGAAGGGAACCTGAAACTCTCTCAGTTCCATTATGGATTTGTCGATGACGAAATTTGCATATTTCCGGTTACCGATATGTGTAAGTGGATCTAGAAAGACTTCTTTTTTCAGCTCCTGAATTTCCTCGATGATATGTTTTCGGCTTGAATTGTCGGAAAATATTTCCACCCCGCCGATTATTTCGCTTTTTTCATCGTATATAGGTGATACCCGGACGGAGACCGGTAGCCTGTGGCCCGATTTGTGATGAAGGTATACGTCTGCTTCCCGAATTTTGCCGTCTGCCATGGTTGCTGCCAGAGGACATCCGTGAATGCATAATTCGCTGCCTCGCTCGTCAATGTGGCGGAGAATATTATCGGAGCAACAGTGGCCCAGCACTTCATGTTCGCTAAAGCCGCTGATTCTGTTTGCTGCCTTGTTCCAGTAGGTGATTTGTCTATGTTTATTTACATAATAGACCCCGTCATGGAGATTGTTCAGAATGTTTTTATACAGCGATTCTTTCATTGCTTGTTTCCCGGCAAGATATATCCGAAATTATCCGGGGAGACGGTAATGGCTGTTTCCAGTCATCACCAATATTGAGGGTTCCTGACATACCTCTTCTCTCCATGTTTCTTCCCCCCTCAGTCTAATGCAGATTGGGAAATTTTGCCCCGCGAAATCCCGGAAAAGTCCTCGATTGCATCCCTTTGCTACAGGAGAGATTCAAACCCCTGCTGCCCGGGGCGAATTGGGGATCCACTCCTTACCCAGGAAGCGGGCGGCGAATATGAAGGCCCGAATAAAGATTGTTGTGGCGAATCCCGCCCAGGCACCGTACACACCCCAGGTAAGAACATTGGTCATGAGAAGAACCAAGGGTAGCATTAACACCCATCCGCTGAGGATATTTATGTTGCGGACAAATTTTACGTCCTCCATTCCCAGTAATCCCCCTTGAAAACTAATAAACACCGCATCGGCAATCTGATAGATTCCCATTATCAGGAATAGAAGTTTTCCTTTCTCAATTACTTCCGGATTATCAGAGAAAAGTCTGATAAAAGGTTCCGGTAAGAATACCATTACCATGCCTAATGTGCCCATTGTGACGGTAAGGAAGACTGCTCCGGTAATACATGATTGTTTGGCATCGGATTCCTGTTGGGATTCAATCTTTTTACTGACTTGTGACATGGTTACATCCCGGACCGGGCCGGAAATCATGAGGATAAAATCTTTCACCCGCATTGAGATTTCATGAATACTCAGCGCCAGAGGGCTGATGGTGGAGATAATACTGACAAAAGCTGTCCATGAGCCCTGTTCGAAAAGCCTGCTTTGCATAATTGTGAAGCTCAAGGTGAATCGCTCCCGGAGGATTGCCGGTGAAAACACGAACCGCCCAGTTCTCTGTTCAAAATGACCCGTGATTCGGTAAAAATACCACATGAGCATTGCCGAGTGTATGGACATGGCAAGAACGGAAGCGAGCCCGGCGCCGAGTACCCCCAGAGCGGGCATCCCCAGATTCCCGTAAATAAATATCCAGTTAAACAGTACATTGAAACTCAGCCCGATAATGGTGAACACCGGGAGAAATTGGTTTCGCTCTATTGCAATGAGCAGTTTGCTGTACATGGCCATGAGAAACATGGGCATAACACCCATGCTGCGTATAAAAAGGTAGCGTCGTGAATGGTACAGGGTTTCTCCCGAATCGGTGAGAAACTGTAAGCCCCAGAGCGTCGGTCCCAGTAAAATTACCGCCAGCAATGCGAGAAGAGCCCCGAGAATGACCTCGTGAATTATGTAATTTCTCAGAAGTACGCCTTTGTCGGGGGTGGAATATTTGGCAAAATGGATGAGGTTGCTCTGAAGAAAGGCGAATACAACGATGTAATAGAAAAGATTATAGTAGGTCAGTCCCAGGCTCAAACCCGCAATTCCTTCTGTGCCCAGAGAACCCACCATTGCCACATCAATAATTCCGAATAAACGTCCGGCAACCATTGCTGCAAGCAATGGCCATGTGAGTTTCAGCAACTCTTTAATATTCTTAATCATTGTATCTCCATTTCAGTTTCTTTGGTAACTATGGAGATAATTTTATCTATGGTCAACTACCATGATGCTTGTCATTGATTCCCTGGGACGTTTTACCGGCTCACCTTGTTATCTTGTACGTACTGGTTTTTTTGATAATCCCCGGCTGCGCTGAAATGAAAAATGATGATACTATTTGGCCCTATTTGAAAAGAAGGAAACATGATAGGAAAGAGCCGTATTCGGCTGAAATGACAAATGTATATAAAACGGAGTGTATCCTGCCATGAAAGAACAGATTCAGAGCCTATATTCCGCCTATCAAACCGAGCTTTTCGGTTCGAGAGTACTGATTTTTGATGACAGTATGGATCAACAGGAAATTCAGAAGATTAAAGATGCAATTCACCGGCAGCAGGAGAAAGGGGAATTCAGCAGGGAGCGCATTGCACTATTATTCAAGCCGGGAAGGTATTATCTGGATATTACGGTGGATTACTATGTGCAGGCCCTGGGGCTCGGGCGTGTTCCGGGAGATGTTCAAATTCAGGGCAGGATTCAGTCCACCGCCGCCACTGAGGATAGGAATGTTACGCTCATGTTTTGGCCTGCTGCGGAGAACTTTTCCATTTATCCCGGGAAAACATCAGAGCCCCTCATCTGGGCCGTTTCGCAGGCTGCGCCGCTTCGAAGAATTCATCTCCATGGGGATATTGTATTCGATCAGGGGGGGGCAGCGGGGGATTCCTTGCAAATTCAATTATCGAAGGTAAAGCGGGAACCAGAACCTGCCACGCATGGTTCCCATGACGGGAACAGCTGCTCTGGAGGTCGGGGATGAAGAGGGGATCATTATTTCCGGCCTGATTTTAGATGCCGGTCCCAGGGAATCGCCCGTACTGATGCAGATCGGACGGGAAAAAAACTCTCAGGACCATTCCGCCAACCCATGTTCCGTACATGATCTATTCTGCCGGATCGGCGGCGACAGACCGGGAAAAGCCGATGTCTGTATGGCCGTGTACAGCAACAATGTACTACTTGACCATCTGTGGCTCTGGCGGGCAGATCATGGAGAGGGGGCAGAGTGGGAAGTAAATACCTGCAGAAACGGCCTGGTAGTCTATGGGGATGACGTGAGCGCATACGGACTGTTTAACGAGCATTTTCAGGAGTATCAAACCCTCTGGTATGGAGAAAGGGGGCAAACTGTTTTTTATCAGTCCGAATTGCCCTATGACCCTCCAAGCCAGGACCGTTGGCGTACGGCCAGAACCGATGGTTTTGCTTCATACAAAGTTGTTGAAACGGTGCGGGAACACTCCGCATATGGTCTTGGGGTTTATGCGTTTCTGGGGATAAAGGGAAATACGGATAGAAATGTACATCTGGAGAATGCGGTGGAAACACCGGATGCTCCGGGGATTGATATTTCCCATATTACCACATTCGCCAAAGGATATGGCAGTATCAGGCACAGTTTAAACGGCCGTGGACCGGCTGCGAACCCGGGAAAGCATCAATTGTTTTGATACAAGAAGGCTGCCCGGCTCCAATCAATAGCAGGCATACAGATTTACAGCTTTTCTGCAATCTACCACACAATATGGAGATTATGCTCGGTGAGTTTTCAGCCCTTGGAATCGTTCGGAGTGGGCCGTTCATTGAGGTAAATGATTGACTCATGTTCCGGGCTTTCCCCGATAATCTGCCGGTACCGGTGACGATACTGCCGTGGTGAGTAACCGGTATGCTCCTTGAAGCTGCGGGAGAAGTGGAATTCGGAGTTGAACTGGAGCCGGTCGGCAATAGAATAAATGAGGCGGTCGCTGGAAATAAGCATACTTGTTGCCGCCTCAATTCGGAGCTTCATTAGATATTTCATGGGTGTTGTTCCCAGTTTGTGCCGGAAAAGTCGAATGATATATTCCTTCGAGAGGTTAAGGTGGCGGGCCAGGTCACATAAGCGGGTCCTGGTAAACACCCGATGCTGCAGAAATCTCAATGCCTTCTCCACATGGGCGTTCTCCGCATTTCCCAGGTTCATCTGTTTCTCCCGGGAAGCCAGTACATAAATAAATGATACCAAATGATGTATGGCAGATCGTCTAATGTAGGAGTTTGGAGAAAGGGTTTTTTCCCGAAGCTCTTCGAAAAAAAAGCGATACCGATCCCCAATGGCGTGTTTCCTGTTCCATTGGATCTCGTCAGCGAAGAGTTCCTGAATTTCTTCATCCTCAGCTCCTAATTGCATGAGAACGGCATAGTAGGTAATTGGATGACTTACATTGCTGGTTTCTATGCGGTGTTTTACCCCGGGGGGTGAAATAAAAAGGGTGCCGGGTTCCAGGGTATATTTTCGGGAGCCGTTGAGGAAGCTGCCTTCTCCTCCGAGGAAGTAGTGAATTTCATACTCGTCAGGTCCGTGAAAATGGTAGCGGCCGTGCCAGTCAATATCCTCGGGTTCCTGCAGATGATACACGAATACAGCGTCTTTGATATGCATATGTCAATATTATGTATGTTTTATCACTCCTGTCTATTGTTTTCCCCGGGGAACCGCCGGATAATCCAAGTATCAACCCTGGAGAAGGAGGGGATATGCAGACCGTATTGGGCATCGATGTGGGAACCCAGAGTTCCAAAGTGATGCTTTATGATTATAGAGCCCAAAAAGTGGCGGCACTGGCTTCGGCCCCCCATCAGCTGATCAGCAAAGCGGACGGTACCAGCGAACAGCATCCACGCTGGTGGCTGGAAGCGGTGAAAACAGCTCTGGGTTCGGTGGATCCGGAGATCCGGCAAAGCGCTGTGGCAGTGGCGGTAAGCGGCCAGCAGCATGGACTGGTGGCCCTGGATGAGGCGGGGGAGGCGGTGTATCCGGCGAAGCTCTGGAATGATACCAGCACAGTGGATCAGTGCAATGAGCTAACCTCGGCGTTCGGGGGCAGCCGCCGGCTCATTGAAGAAGTGGGTAATCCCATTCTTCCGGGCTATACGGCAGGGAAAATTTTGTGGTTGAAGCGGAATCATCCCCAAGCCTTTGCCCGGTTGGGGCATATTCTTCTTCCCCATGATTACATCAATTTCCTTCTCACCGGCGAATATCGCATGGAATACGGGGATGCATCGGGAACCGGACTGTTTGATGTACGCAGTCGGAGTTGGAACAAAGAAATTTGCCGCCTGGTGGATGAGAGATTGCTGGATATGCTCCCTGAACCAAAGGGCCCGGAGACCGGTGCGGGCTGGGTCACCCGGCGGGCATCGGAAGAATTCGGTATACCTGAAGGAATCCCGGTGGCCGGCGGCGGCGGAGACAATATGATGGCGGCAATTGGAACCGGCACCATTTCCGACGGTTCTTTGACCATGAGTCTGGGAACATCCGGAACTCTCTTCGGCTATTCATCCAAGCCGGTAGTAGATCCCGGAGGTACTATTGCCGGGTTTTGTTCTTCCACAGGCGGATGGCTGCCCCTCCTCTGCACCATGAACTGTACGGTAGCCACCGAACGGTTCCGGGGACTCTTGTCGGTGGGGCTGAAAGAACTGGATTCGATGGTTGATCAGGTACCTGCAGCTTCAGATGGTTTGATCGTCATGCCCTATTTTACCGGGGAGCGGATCCCCAATCTTCCCCGAGCCCGGGGAAGCATTCAAGGCATGACTCTCGATAACAGTGATGCTCCCCACATTATCCGGGCTTCCATGGAAGCGGCCATCTACGGATTGAAAATCGGACTGGATTCTCTGGAAAAATTCGGAATGAAGGCCGAAAGTATCACAATTACCGGCGGCGGATCCCGATCCCGGACATGGCGGCAGATCGCTGCGGATATTTTGGAACTACCGGTGACTTTGCCGGTTCACCCAGACAGTGCAGCCATGGGCGCAGCTCTGCAGGCCCTTTGGTACCGGGAATTGTTGAACGATGGGAGCAATGTCTTCATGGAAAATGTAATTGCACCCCATTTGAAAAACCGGGAAGACCGCCGTATCGAGCCCGGAGAAGCCCGGGAGAATTACCAGCAGGGATATGCCGAATATCTGGCATATCTGGAACTCTTAGAAACACGATATCGATAAGCATTATGGATTCCGGAACCGGGGATTAATATCCCGTCCGGATTGAGTCCGAAATCAAGGAGCAGGTATGAGTACTGTATACACCGGAGACAAAGAGTATTTTCCCGGAATCGGGAAGATCAATTACGAGGGGCCCGCGTCGGATAATCCCCTCTCATTCAAGTTTTATGACGAGAACAAAACCGTTGCGGGCAAGAGTATGAAGGAGCATCTGCGCTTTGCCGTTGCCTATTGGCACAGCATGACGGCAACGGGTGCCGATCCGTTCGGAGCAGGCACCATTCACCGGGAATGGAACCGCAATTCCGATCCCCTGGGGGCTGCGGAAGAAAAAGCAGATGCAGCTTTTGAGTTTATTAGTAAGCTGGGGGCGCCATACTACTGCTTCCATGATGTGGATGCGGCTCCGGATGCAGATTCGGTGAACGAGTATGAATCGAATGTGGCTGCGGTGGGAGATATGCTGCTTCAGCGCCAGAAGGCCACAGGTATTAAGCTGCTGTGGAATACTGCGAACCTGTTCTCCCATCCCCGATACATGAACGGAGCCGCCACCAACCCAGATTTCCGCGTACTATCCAGAGGAGCTGCTCAAATTAAGGCGATGCTGGACCTGAATGTGAAACTCGGCGGGGAAAACTACGTGTTCTGGGGCGGCAGGGAAGGGTATACCCAATTGTTCAACACCGACATGAAGCGGGAACTGGAGCATATGGCTCGCTTCCTGGAAATTGCCAGGGATTACGGCCGAAAGATTGGTTTCACGGGAACATTCCTTATCGAGCCCAAGCCCATGGAACCGTCAAAACATCAATATGACACTGATGCCGCTGCGGTGATCGGTTTTCTGAAAACCTATGGCCTGGATGGAGATTATAAGCTGAATATCGAAGGCAATCATGCAACGCTTGCGGGGAAGTCTTTTGCCCATGATCTTCAAGTGGCGTCGGACGCCGGTCTCCTGGGATCAATTGACGCAAACCGGGGTGATCCCCAGAACGGCTGGGACACAGACCAGTTTCCCACCGACGTCTATGATGCGGTCTCAGCCATGCTGGTGGTGCTTGGGAACGGCGGTCTGCATACAGGCGGGCTGAATTTTGACGCCCATATCCGAAGAAATTCCACCGATCTGGAAGACCTCTTTCATGCCCACATTGGAGGAATGGACAGCTTTGCCCTTGCCCTGGAAATCGCCCAGACCATTATGGACCGTGGACTTGTGAAGCGCTACCGTGATGCCCGCTATGAAAATTTCAATGCCGGAGATGGAGCGCGGTTTGAGATGGGGGAGTTGACTCTGGAAGATCTGAGAAACTTGGCCGCAGAAAACCGGGAAATTCCTCAGATCAGCGGTAAGCAGGAGCTTATCGAAAATCTTATAAACCAGATTATGTTTTCCCGATAGAACGATCACTCACCGAGCCCCGCTCAATGAGCTTGGGCTCGAAGATCAGTTTAATGGGCAAAGCCGTAGCTTTATATTCGATTTCGTCGATAAGAATTTTTGCTACCCAGCGTCCCAGGTCATACTTGGGATGCTCAAAGGTGGTGAGGGCAGGTGTGACGATCGATGCCGTACTGTGATCGTCAAAACCCAGCACTGAAATATCTTCCGGAATCCGCAGCCCCAGCTCGGCAATTGCCCGGTAGCCCTGGACGGCCAGATTATCATTAAAATAGAAAATTGCGCTGGGTCGGTTTGACGGATCTGCCAGGGCTTTTAAAGTGAGCAGGTAACCCTGTAAATTGTTCTTTGCCTCATCATCATCATTAAACGGGTAGAGCCGATCGGGCCCCAGGCAGAGTCCTTCGTTTTCAATGGCCTGGCGAAATCCCTGCAGCCGGTCGTAGCCCGACTGGATATCCTCTTTGAAAATGTATGCCAGATCCCGATGTCCTCGGGAGATTAAATACTCTCCGGCAATTCTTCCGGCATACACGTCATCTAGGGTTACGGTGCTAAGACTTTTCGCCTTAATTCCCCAGTGGGTGGTGACAATGGGGATGGATGCATTCTTGATTATCTCCTCCGCAAGGGGGTCCTTGTCATCAAGCTGTAAATTCCTTCTGGGTTCTATGATCAACCCCGCCACCCCCTGATCGATGAGACGTTGAATGGACTCCAGTTGCCGCTCTTCGTTACGGTTGCTATTGGCGATCATCAGTGAATAGCCTGCGCGTTCGGCTTCATCTTCGATTCCCCTGATAATCTCTGTGTAGATATAATCCATAAAAAAATAATTCACCAGACCCAGGGTCTTGCTCTCCGAATCCTGGCTTTCGTACAGAGCTTTCCCTTTGTAGAACGTCCCTCTGCCTGGGGTTCGGGAGATGAGTTCCCGGGCCTCCAGTATATCCAGAGCCTTTCGGATTGTGGTTCGGCTTACATTGAACATCTCCATCAGCTGATACTCAGTAGGCAGCTTGTCGCCTTTGACATATCTTTCCTGTCCGAAAAACGAAAGCATACGCTCGGCAATTTGTAAGTAGATGGGGCCGCTTTTGGGTTTCATGAGCGCATTATTCCAACAAAAGATACAAATATCAATACAAATTTACGATTCCCCTCTTCGACCGCACAATTTCCCGGGATATATGGGAAATAATTCCTTTACGAACCGAAATACCCGTGCTACGATCCCTTAATTGTATCTTAAAAAGATACAAAAAAAGGACAAAACCAAGGAGGAGCTTATGTCGCTTAAGACAAAAGTGCTCGGTATTTTGACGGTTTTTTTGCTGGTATTTTCTGTAATGCCTCTGGCTGCGGAGGGCGAACAGGAGCAGAGCGTTTCCGCCGATCCTGCGGAGATGACCGGAAAGATCACCGTATGGTCGTTTACCGATGAAGTGGGCGGAATGATTGATCTCTTCAACGACGAATATCCCGGTATCGAAGTTGAGTTCGTGGTAATTCCAAATGATGATGAAGTGTATCTCAACAAGATGATTACCACCATGCGTTCCAGGGACTCGGTACCCGATGTGTTCACCGGTGAAGCAGCCTACTTTCGTCAGTTTGTGGAAGCCGGCTTTTGGGAGCCCATTTCCGATGCCCCTTACAATGCCGAGGAACTGGTGGATGATCTGGTGCCCTACGTTGTGGATTTGAGCAGGGACGACAATGGGGATATTACCGCCCTATCCTGGCAGGCAACCCCCGGAGCCATGTTTTATCGCCGTAGTATTGCCGAACAAGTCCTTGGAACCGATGATCCCGAAGTTGTTTCCGAATACACCAGTGATATCAACAAATACTACGAGCTTGGTGAAATGATCCGGGACGAATATGACGGGGAGAAATATCTGGTTGCCGGCTTCTCCGACATGTCTGAGTTTATTTTTAATCAACGAAGTGAACCCTATGTCCAGAATGATGTCCTGACCATTCCCCCTTCACTGGTAGAATATATGGATCTTGCAAAGGAAATGCGTGAGAACAATATAGAAGGCGGTATCGGAACTTGGACCCCCGCCTGGTTCTCCGGTATGGCCGATGCGTCGGTATTCTCCTATATTCTTCCCACCTGGGGGCTCCACTATGTGTTGAAACCCAACGCAGAACCGGAAGCCAATGCAGGGGAAGCCGAATTTTCCGGAGACTGGGGGCTTGCCGTACCGCCGGCACCGTATAATTGGGGCGGAACCTGGATTGGTGTGAGCCGCTTCAGCGAGAATAAAGACCTGGCCTGGCAGTTTGTTAAATTTGTGGGTTCCGATCCGGAATTTGCAAAAGCCTGGGCAGAAGAAACCGGTGACTTTGTGGGAAATCTCACAGTGGCGGAAGAAATAAAGGGTGACTTTGCCGAACCTTTCCTTGGCGGTCAGAACCACTATGAATATTTCTATAACGAAGTACAGAAAATCGACGTTAGTCGAGTCGGTCCCTGGGATTTCCAGATCCAAAATGCCTGGGGTGACCAGGTTGAACTGTACGCCAACGGCGAGAAAACCCGGGAAGAAGCCTTCGATGGGTTTATCGCGGCGATGGCGGATATTCTTCCCAATGTTGAAGTGGTTATTGAAGATTAGAGCCTCATGAATTCCGTACCCCGGCTTCAGGCCGGGGACGGTGATCTTCCCTCCCGGAGCTCCGGTTTCGGGAGGGTATTTATGCGGAGATTTCTATGAATATTTCGAAAAGTACCCCTCCCGGACGCAGCAGAAAACGCTTTTTTTCCAATCGGAATAACAAGGGGTACCTGTTTATCCTGCCGTTTTTCCTGATCATGCTGACATTTCAGCTTTATCCGCTGCTGTACACCCTGAGCTTAAGCTTTACCTCGCCTATTAATTTATTTGAAAATGAATATGTGGGTCTGGCCAACTACCAGCGTCTGTTTACAAACCCGATCTTTTTCCGGTCCATATTCAATACCTGGTTTATTTGGCTAATGAACTTCATACCCCAGCTGATCTTTGCTCTCCTGTTGGCGGTTATCCTCTATGAATGGAAGGTGAAAGGCAAAGACGTCTTTCGCACCCTATATTTTCTTCCCAACCTTGTGACTGCTGCCTCCATCGGCGTGCTCTTCGCCGTCTTGCTGGACTGGCAGAACGGAACCCTGAATCACATTCTTTTGAGCATGGGGGTGGTTGAGGAACCTATCTACTGGCTGCAAAAAAAGACAGTCACCCAGGCCACGGTATCGTTTATTCAGTGGTGGCAGTGGTTTGGATATACCATGATTATCTTCATGGCAGGTTTGAGTTCTATTTCCGAAGAACTATACGAAGCTGCGTACATCGATGGGGCATCACGATTGCAGGTGTTCTTCCGAATTACCTTCCCCCTGCTTCGGCCTATTATGCTCTATGTGCTGATTACATCGTTGATCGGCGGCCTGCAGATTTTCGACATTCCCAGAGTACTTACCGATGGTCGGGGCGGGCCGGACAATGCCCTCACCACCATGGTGCTGTATCTCTATAATCAGGCGTTTAAGAACTTCAATGTGGGCTATGCCGCCTCAGTGGCCTATACGCTCTTCTTTATGATTCTCTTTTTCTCTATTTTTACCTTCCGCCTTATGTCCGGCAAAAAACGTTCCGGAGGTGGTTCCTTATGATCTATAGACAATCACGGCTGGAAAAGATCATCCTCTATGCATTCCTGGTGTTTATGGCGGTTCTCTCCATTGTTCCGTTTTATATGATGATTATCAACTCCACCCACACCAATGTGGAAATCTCCCAGCGGGTTTGGTTTACCCCGGGGACGGCGTTGCTGGAGAATTATCAGATAATTCAGGACAAGGTGAATATTTGGCAGGGTTTTATTGCCAGCCTGATTATTACCGTTCCCTCTGTGGTCCTTGCGGCAATCTTCTCCACCATGACCGCATACGGGTTCGCGAAGTTCCACTTTAAGGGCAAGGAATTGCTGTTCTGGATTATTCTAGGCACCATGATGGTTCCCCAGCAGTTGGGGCTAATCGGGTACTACGATCTTCTCAGCAAGGTGGGCATGATTGACAGTTACCTTCCGCTGATCCTCCCCACGGCCGCCCATGCTGCCATGGTGTTTTTTATCAGAGCTTACATTGAATCGTCAATTTCTGATTCGCTTATAGAGGCGGCAATTATCGATGGGGGAGGAGAGTGGTATATCTTCCGACGGATTATATTTCCCCTGGCCATGCCCTCAATAGCTACAATGTCGATCTTTACATTTATTCAAAAGTGGAACGATCTGCTCACCCCTCTGGTGCTGCTGAACTCGGCGAAAAAATTTCCCATGCCTGTGGTGGTATCGAATATTCGGGGTTTGTACGAGTCGAATTTCGGAGCCATATACCTGGGGGTAACTATATCCATTATTCCCATCATCATTGTAGTTATCATCTTCAGCCGATCAATTATCAAAGGCTTGACCGTGGGAGCGATCAAGGGGTAAGGCATGTGAGCGCCCTCTCTCCCGTCGGCCTTAAGGTTCGGCGGGGATTCCGTTTCGGCGGGAGCCCGAATATCGAATACACCATAGATACAAGGAAGTACATAAAAATGAACCAGAACATCGAACTATCTATCCAAAACCCAGTCCTTACAGGATTCCATCCCGATCCATCTATCTGCCGGGTTGGAGATGATTTTTATATTGCCAACAGCAGTTTTGAGTACTATCCGGGAGTTCCTATCCACCACAGTACAAACCTCCAGGAATGGAAGCTTATCGGTTATGCCCTGACCCGGGAAAGCCAATTGATGATGCGGGGAAATCCCAAATCCGGCGGAATCTGGGCTCCGGCCTTGAGTCATGACGGAGAGAAGTTTCATCTCATTTTTACCGATGTGAAGGACTGGGCAGGGGCTTCCACCAGTACTGGGGGGACTGAGGGCTTTAAAGATGTTCATAATTATCTGGTCACCGCTGAAAATATCAAAGGCCCCTGGAGCGACCCCGTGTATTTAAACTCGTCGGGATTCGATCCGTCCATGTTTCATGATGATGACGGTCGCAAGTACCTGGTAAATGTATTGTGGGATTACCGTCCGGGGATAAACAGTTTTGCCGGCATAGTCCTGCAGGAATACAGCCCGTTAGAAAAAAAGATGGTGGGTCCCATACGCAACATATTCCGGGGGAGTTCCTTGAAGCTTACCGAAGCCCCCCATCTGTATAAACGGGGAGAATTCTACTATCTGGTCACCGCAGAGGGAGGGACTTCTTACAGCCATGCCGTCACAATTGCCCGGAGTAAGAATCTGGAAGGCCCCTATGAATTGCACCCCAGACAGCATCTGTTGACCTCCGTTGCGGATATTAAAGAATTCCGAAAACGGGAAGCCAGTGGCAGCTTTGCCGAGCTCAAGCCCGCTCTGCACCCCGGGCTGCAGAAGGCGGGGCACGGAAGCATGGTGCCCTGGACCAAAGATGTGTGGGTGTTGGCCCATCTGTGTGGACGGCCGGTGGACGACGGCGGACAATGCCCTCTGGGCAGGGAGACGGCTCTTCAACGGGTAATATGGAAGGATGATCATTGGCCTTATGTGGAGGAAACCGGTGCGCCCGTGAGAACAGCCTTTCCCTCACGGGAAGGGGTGAAGCCCGGCACGGTTCAACGGGATGAACACTGGCGGGAAGATTTTGATGGACCCGCATGGAATGTGAAGCTGAACACCCTTCGCAAACCTGCGGAGGAAGACTTCGATCTGTCCTCCCGTTCCGGTTGGCTTCGTCTGCGGGGAAGGGAATCAATGATGAGCCGATTTGATCAAAGCATTTTGGTACGACGGGTTCAGCATTTTTACTGGTCCGCCGAAACCTGCATGGAGTTCCAGCCGTCCAGCTTTCAGCAGATGGCGGGGTTGATTGTCCGCTATGATGAAACCTGTCAGAGTATTCTCCGTGTCAGTAATCACGAAGGTGCAAGGCGGCTGGGCATTATCAATTTTGATTTAAACCGCATCAATATGCCCCTGGGTGAAGATGAAATAGAGCTTCAACCTGGAGCCATCTGGCTCGGCGTGGATACCCGGGGTCGGTCCATGGGGTTCCGGTATCGCCAGGAGGGCGGCCCCTGGACACCCATAGGTCCTGAAATTGATGCCGGGATTTTCAGCGATGACTACGTTCAGCCCATGGGGTTTACCGGAACATATGTGGGTGTGGGTAGTTTCGACGTTTCCGGTCAAAGGCTGGCCGGAGATTTCGATTATTTGGAATATCACGGTACGGAAGTTTTGTATGAGGACAGGCGATGAGAATTTGGGTCGGAACTCTGGCGGGGATGGCATTTCTACTCCTTACCCTCCTGCTGAGCCTCTCCTGCGTCGGAACCCCGGCGGGGCGGGCCGGAGACGGCCTCCGAACCGCCGATACGGATCCGGAGGCGCCCTCCTGGGAGCATGGTTTGGCCGGAGCCTATGGAGATTTTTTTCCCCTGGGCGCGGCGGTGAATTCCGCCACTATCAGTTCCGCGAAGCATATGCTTTCTGACGAGTTTTCCAGTCTCACTGCAGAGAATGAGATGAAACCTTCGATTATCCATCCCCGCTACGGTACCTGGCATTTCTACGCCGCCGATGAAATTGCCGATTATGCCCGGACTCACGGAATGAGTATGCGGGGACATTGCCTGGTCTGGCACCGACAGACTCCCGGGTGGTTCTTTTCTTCGTATGGAGAACGTGCCGGCAGAGATCTTCTATTGGAGCGTATTCGGGATCACATGACCGTAATGGCTCAACGCTACGGTGATGTAATTGATGTCTGGGATGTGGCAAATGAGGTGATTTCCGATGATCATACCGAATTCCTTCGCCCCAGTCCGTATCTGGACATTCTCGGGGAAGATTATGTTGCTGAAGTTTTCCTTCTGGCCAGGGAGATCATGCCCGATTCCAAACTTTTTTATAATGATTACTCGGTGCTCGATCCGGTGAAGCAGGACAAAATACACCGCTTGTTAGAGCAACTGCTCGAGCGCGGCATACCTGTTAATGGTATCGGCATTCAGGGCCATTGGAATATTTATATGGATGATGTGGCGCAGAATCTGGATACTGCCATCAAACGCTTTGCCGATCTGGGCCTTGATGTTCAGGTAACCGAAATGGATTTTTCCATATATCGTCATGAAGACATTGAAAGTCGCTATACTCAGCCTCCGGTTGAGCTCCTGGACCTTCAGGCAAGACGCTACGCTGAGGTTTTCCAGGTGCTTCGGAAAAATTCTTCCAAGGTTACATCTGTGAGCCTGTGGGGAGTTTCAGATGCAAAAACCTGGCTGGATAATTACCCGGTTTCCGGGAGGAAAAACTGGCCGTTGCTCTTCGACGAAAATCTGCAGCCTAAGCCCGCATATCGGGCGGTGATGCTGGAAGCATCCCGCTCAACTGACTAATGGTCTTGGCAATTTCAAAAATCAGCGATTTTTGAAATTGCCTCTATTGACCGAATGAATCCATGGCCGGTGAGGATGGGCTATGAGAAATTCGCGGTTTTCAGCTCAGGATGGGACCGATCTATTGCTTGAGAATTGCCAGAACCTCATCGCTTTTTAATACCTTGCCGCTGCTTTTAAGCTGTCCGTCAACCACCAGAGCCGGAGTGGAGGTAATTCCGTATTTAATAATAGAATCGTATTCGGTATCCTTTACCACTTCGGCTTCGATCTGATTGGACTCCACCGCCTTCACAGTGCTGGCGTACAGTTGATCACAACGGGTGCATCCGCCTCCGAGAATTTCAATTTTCATAGCAAACTCCTTGTTATTGGTTCCAGAGCTTTCTGCTCCGGATATCTTCACATAAATATATTGAACAGCCATCCGGCTAGGGTGAAAAATGTGAGTAACATCAAAAAGAATATGAGCAATAAGCGGGGTTTCATGACTTGCCGCAGCATGGTGAACTCGGGGATACTGGCGGCGACAACGCTCATCATGAATGCCAGGGTTGTACCCATTGGTAAGCCCTTGGCAAGAAGGGTCTGAGCCACGGGAATAATTCCGCTGGCATTAGAATACAGGGGAATTCCCACCACCACCGCAGCGGGAACCGTCCACCATTCTTTCCCTGACAGCATATTCTCTATATAGCCTTCGGGAATAAATCCATGGAGAAACGAGCCGATACCGACTCCAAGGATCACCCAAAGCCACACCCGCAAAAATATGGTCTTGAACTCATGTATGGCGAAACGGTGACGTTCGCCCATCGTGAGCCGCCGGTGTTCTATACTCTCTGTAGGAATTTCACGCCCCGTTTCCCCCATGGAAACAGCCTTGTGTCCTATGGGCATGAGGTATTTCTCAGCACCGATGAGATCGATAAATATTCCTCCGAGGATACCTGCGCTCAGACCGGTGATAACATAAATCAGAAGGAACTTGATGCCGAACAGCGACCCCAGAAGGAGAATAGCCACTTCATTGATCATCGGCGATGTGATCAGGAAGGCCATGGTTATTCCCAGCGGGATACGGGCGGATGTAAAGCCGAGGAACAGCGGTATACTGGAGCAGGAGCAGAATGGAGTAATTGCACCGAATCCGGATGCAAGAGCGTATCCCGCCAGACGATGCTTCCCGGAAAGAAATTTACGGATTCGGTCGGTATCAAGTCCTGCTCTCAAAAAGGAGATGATGTAAATCATGATGGTCAGTAAAACATATATTTTTGTTACATCTTCAATAAAGAAATGCACAGCTTCTCCCAGCCGGGTTTCGCTCTGGAGCCCCAGCAGGCGGTAGCTGATCAGGTCTGCAATGGTGGTGAATATCTGCATGCACCTCTCCTGGAAAATCAGTATCCCGCAGCGACAAGCAAATACACACGGAATACGTTTCGATAATTAGCAAAATGTAAAGTAATAAAATTGTTTTATCAAGTGTCTTATGCCAGGTTTGGGGATGATCGAAAAAAAGACCAGTTGAAGGCTCTTGGGGAATAGAACCGGTTCAGAATAATGCTGTTGCTCCAAGCACGCCCACTCTGCGTGTGCGTGCTGTTGGGTGTGCTGGATGTGTTGCAGCTCAATATTTGGCAGTGATGGACCCAGGGCAGTGTTATCCTTACTCTGGGTTATTATCAGTATGATGTTGATATTTAACTCGTCGGAAAGACTGGAAAAAAGGAGCCTGTGGCCGTGTATAAGAAGCCACAGGAACTAGGTTTAGAGAATGCTCTGTATCATTTCTAGACTGTCAGAAGATGCCTCATTCATTACCTCGGCAATTACGCCACCGAAGAGGCCCCCCATGAGTCCTGTGTTCATCCAGGATACATATACTTTTCCGTCAGACTTTTTATAAATAGATACGCGACAGGGCATCATTGAGGACACAATTCGCTCATCGTCCAGTGCAAGGATTTTTGAAGCGTGATCAGGATGGCAAAGCTCGTATACCTTTACAGCATCCACATCATAATTGTATTTCTCCATAGTCCCCTGGAGGTCATGGATTGTTGGCAGCTTCCATCCCTGCTCCGATACTGCAGCTTCAAAAGCGGTGGTGGCTTCTTCGAAAGAATTGAAACGGGATTGGGCTTCTTTCAACATAACCGAAGGGGTTGCAAGTGCTACAATAAGTACGGTGAGAAGGACTCCTGCGCTTATTCCCGCAAGGCCCCAAAGGATTGGCTTTTTCATATTAGCTCCTAAATATAATATATTTTATATATATAGTTATCAATATACTATTATAATTTAATTGTCAATAAAAATATCCTCGTTTTTTCTGGGGACCGCAACAATGGGATGTAAATTGATACCAATCAATACAGTACTGAGCTTCCGTGAGCAGGAGTCTGCGTTTTTGAAGTACACGACCAGGGTGATGACGGGGCTCTGTGGGAAAGAAGTTTTTCCATTATGCTATTGTGCTGAAAAATCCCGAATTGCGTCGACCAAAGAGCTAAACCCCGGCTCTTCAATGGGAAAATGCCCGCATCCCGGCAGATCCACCCAATGCCTGGGGCCACCATAGCGTTCGAAAAACGGCCGGGAGAGCTCGGGGCCGGTCCAGGGGTCAAGTCCGGGATGAGCCACTAACAGGGGGATCTCTGCATTCTCCGGCTCCACTGCAATGTCATAACTAATCAGACTAAGCAGGAAACACAACTGAGTCCGGGTATCCCCCGAGATCGGGTCCGAGGCAATGAGTCCGCTGAGCAGGGGATCATTGGTTATTTTTTCCATGGGAGCAATAAGTCGCATGGGCAGGCGTAGCCGGCCTGCAAGAAGTCCCAGCAGCCCACGCATGGCATAGCTAATATATCCCAGTGCAGGAAGCCTGGCTGCTCTGGCAAATAAATCCGGTCGGCGGGTATCTAACAAGGTTGTGGCAATGATTCCCCCGGCGATTTCCGAACCGCAGCGCATTGCAGCGCCATAAGCCAGCAGACCGCCAAGGCTTAGACCCATAAATTGCAGCCTGCCTGATCCGTTCCGGAATTCCTCCCGGGCAATGTCTGCAATAATGTCCGCCCAGAGATTATAGCTGATCTTTTTTCTGCGCTGCCGAACGGTTAGGCCGTAGCCGGGGAGATCGGGACAGATGACCCGGTATCCCACATCCAGCATTGCGGGGGCGAGAAAGCTCACCAGGCGACCGTTTCCCCCGCCGCCATGACACAGGATCAGCGTCTTTTCTGAGGATAAATTTTCCCAGATATCCAGGTGTACCTCCCAACCCCGATACTTCTTGAAGCACTCTTGTGGTTCGCTGTTGCCGCTGAAGCGAAATGGTTCGGGCAGCCGGCGTTCGAGATTACGCCATTCTATCCGGTCCCGATAATAACTTTTCTCACCAATTGCAGGTACGCCCTGCCAGCTTTTGAGCTTCATAAGCCCTCCTTTACACGGATATGTAAAAATATAGTTAACTTTTCAATAATTTTTGCGTACAGCTGTAGTCTAGATGTATACTGACCGTATGGATCCCCGATCAAAACGCATTCGCCGTGATATTCTTCAGGCGGTGAAAAACATGTTTAGTGCCAGGGGCTTCGACGGACTTTCTGTGGCTGAAATATGTCAAAAGGCTGATGTGAGCCGAAGCGCATTTTATGCCCATTTCCGGTCACCCGGCGAATGTATTGGGGAAGTACTTAAGGAAGCTTTCGCACCTATGGAGAGCTCTCTATTGGAGTGCGGTCTCGATCCAGACAGCCTTCTCCTGAATAAGCGTCCCCTCAGCTATTACTTCTTCGCTCACATCGAAGATAATCTTTCATTATACCGACCACTATTTACCGATCCCCGGGGTGCTTCGGTTCTAGAAACAGTACGGATCGCCACTGAAGCTATGTCATATCAGCTTCACCGGCCCTTGAGAAAAAACGCCGGAGTAGAATGGGATGAGGAGAGAGCTGGACTGACTGCCGCCTATCTCTCAGGGGCTCTGCTGGCATCTGCACGAAATTGGGTGCTCAGGGGCTGCCCGGAGGACAGCCGGGTTTTGGCGTACTGGTTTTCTGCCATGGCTGCTCCGGGGCTGCTCGAGCTTATGGGGATTTCTCTGTAGCGGCCGATCTGCAGGAAAATAACCACATTCGTCAGCGTTGGATGCTTTCCAGTAACAAAATGCACTATGCTGATTGTTTACGTATATAGAAGGAAATACTCGTTGTATCGGGAGAAAGCTGATGATAACCCTTATCTGCAATAATCCGGAGAATAATCCGAGAATCTGCGAAGCAAAGGAACAGCTGCGTGCAAATGATCAGGGGGATTCAGATTATACTGTTTTCGATCTTGAAAAACTCGATTTGAAATACTGCACTGGATGCTGGAATTGCTGGTGGGCTACCCCCGGGATGTGCAGCATCGATGATGGGATCGATGAGCTCTATCGGTCAATCCTGCATAGTGAGAGGGTTGTTTTTATCGCTGCACTGACAATGGGCGGAATTTCATCGGGGCTTAAACGCTTCATCGAGCGAATGATTCCCCTCATTCATCCGTATTTTTCCCTCATAGGGGGAGAAGTACACCATCGAAAACGCTATGATTGCTACCCCGCCCTGGCGGCTATTTTACTTGAGGAGTCGGACACCGATGCGGAGGACCGGGAAATTGCCCGATCATATTTTGACCGGCTTGTGAAAAACTTCTACTCGAGAGTGGATTTTGTCGAATTTTTGCCAGCGGAACAGACCGGGGGTGTGGAATGAAGCATGTACTGATAAACGCCAGTCCCCGGGGAACGTCGAGTAACTCCCGGGTGCTTCTGGAACAGCTTGCCATAGGAATTGCAAACGAAAGTTCCCTCAGCGGTGAAGCACCGGAGCTGGAAATCCGCGATTTGCGGAAAGAGCGAAGGTTCGAAGGACTTTCCTCTGCGTTAATAGAGAGCGACATCCTTTGTATCGCGTTTCCCCTCTATGCCGATTTCGTTCCAGGCATTCTCAAGGAGTGGCTGGAAGATTTGGGCAGGGATGCTTTGAAGGGGAAGAAGCTTTTATGGATTATTCACTGTGGTTTTCCCGATTCCATCCATCTGGAGCTTTGCGAACGCTACCTGATAAAAGTAACTGGCCGTCTCGGGGCTCAACAGCTGGGGATAGTGAAAAAGGCCGGCAGCGAGGGGATCAGACTGATGCCAGCGAAAATGAATGCCAAACTTTTTTCTTCTCTTCATGAAATCGGGAAGAGTATTGCAACAGGCGGGAAGCCGGACCCGAATACAATCAAGCGTCTGGCAAGGCCCCGCAAATTAGGGCGGCTCACCATATTGATCATGCGGATGGTTCTTCCCCTTGGAATTCTAAATATCTACTGGATCGGCAGGCTCAGGGCCCACGGCGCATTCTCCCGTCGTTTTGACCGGCCGTATGCGGACTGAGACTTCCGGGGATAGCACAAAATCCTCATCGGAAAAGACGTGTTCATTCGCCATTGACCATTTTTCCACGAGTTACCCAACTATTGTATTTCAGGTTTCTCAGTTATCAGAGAGTGTTACCCCTGGATAGGGGGAATCTCGTGGTTATGGTTGGCTTGCAGCTGTGATCAGTGTATTAAAGACGATTGTGAATGTAGTTCCGCGGTTCTTCTTGATACTGAGTTTACCGGAAAGTTGTTCAGCGAGCAATTTAACTATAGTCAGGCCGAAACCGGAAGAGTCTTTTGAAGGCGATTCCTCGGAAAAGCCGATACCGTCATCTTGTATGATCAGGACGGTATGATCAGATCCGGTAGTAAAATCGATTCGTATATGTTTGCCCGTTTCACCGTGGAATGCATGTTTGAGGATATTTGTGACCAGTTCATTGATGATGATTCCGATCAGTACCGCTTTATTTGAATTTAGACTTACCTCTGCAATATTTTTTTCAATGGATAAGGAGCTATGCTCGGGATACACGGAAAGGAGGGAGTTGAGCAATTCATTAATGTAGCTCCTGATCGAAACAACTTCATATTGCTGATCCACAAGTAATTTTTCATAGAGGACGCGGACTCCTTGAACTCGTGAAATGGCGAGCTTCAGCGAATTTATCGCTTCAGGGTTTGTAATCTCATCCGCTTGCATCAACAGCAATGCTTCAATCGAAGCTATATTATTCTTGATTCGGTGATGAACTTCTTTGAGAAGGGTCTCTTTTTCTGATAACTGCCGTTTGATTTCCTCTTCAACCGATTTTCGATATGTAATATCCTGAAAGAAACCGAAAACCCTGCGTTTTTCCAGATCAGGTTTTCCTATGGCATGAACGTGGCGTCGATTGTTTTTTGCGGTGATTAATTCCAGCTCCACATCGAATGGTTTTTCTAATTCAATTGCACCCCGAATTGCATTTTCAATTGAAGGCTTGGATTCCTCTGTATAGAAGCTCATTGATTTTTCCAAGGAGAGATCAAAATCGAGATCGACTTCATGAATTCGATACGTCTCCTCGGTCCAGTTCTGTTCTCCGGTATCTATATTCAGTTCCCAGCCGCCTACTTGGCCGACTTGCTCAGATTCAGAAAGTAAGCGCTTTGTCCGTATGAGGGTTTCTTCTACTTCTTTCCGCTCGGTGATGTCCTGTATTGCGCCGTGCATCCGAATCGGGGTTCCACTTTCATCGAATTCAAGTTTGCCGGTGCCGTGTACCCAGCGTTCCGCACCGTCGTTGATACGGATAATCTTGTACTCAAGGTCGAAAGTTGATCTTTCTCGCACCACCTGCTCATGATACGCATATGTGGATTCACGAAAATCCGGGTGCAGGAACGCTGACCACCCGGCAATCGTGTGCGGATATGATTCATCTATTCCAAACACATTGTAAAAGTTCGGCGAACAAACCCATGCGCTTTTATCGATATCAGTCTCAATTAGATCAGTTGAATATGAACAAATATGAGCCAAAGATTCAGAGTTACGCATCATTTCTTCATTTTTTCGTAGAGCAGCTTCCTTCTCCTGCTCCTTCATAGATGCATTAAATAACTTAAAGGCCATCTTAATTGAAGCATCCAGTACCGTTATGGAAGAGTTCTTCACCACATAACCATAGGAGGTAATCCGTTCCGTTTTCTCAACGATTTCACGTTCACTATGACTTGATAAGAAAACGATCGGGATTTGATGGCGTTTGAGGATACTGGCGGCCGACTCGGTACCGTCAATGCCTGCTCCCAGATCGATATCCATCAGAATCAAGGATATTTCCGGATTTGAATCTACCAGCTTGACTGCTTTCTCCCCGGTACCCGCTGTGATGATATGGTATCCATATTTACTCAGGGATTTTTTTTCTGAGATTGCGACGATTGGGTCATCTTCAACGAGCAGCAATGTCTTTTTGTACTCATTTGACATAATATCGCCACCCCTTACTCAAGTATAATTCATTTTTTACAAGGTTGAATTTTCTCTGATGGATATTTCTGCGCGGCATTTATCAGGTGATACCATAGCTCGCCAGCATTTATGATGGCTGTCCGGTTTCTTTAATTTACAAGGAAGTTTGTGCCTGCCCATACTCGGCTACTCCGGATGCATAGGCGGGCAGATTGCTACGTGACCGACCAGCTTATTAGGTATCAGATTTATGCTACCAATTGTGCTTTTAGGGAGGGGACGAGAGGGAGATTATTGTTGGGAATGCTGCTGTTCAGTCTTATGAATGTTTCATTACAGTGTGCTTTTCGTTTTCGTCGATTTTGATAAATCCAAGTCGCTCGTATAATTTTATTGCCGCGGTATTTGTATGGAACACTTCGAGACGAATAGATTTGTTGTATACCTCTGCTTTTCGAATAAGGCGTTTTACTATTTCGGTTCCTATGCCTTGTGATTGATACTCGGGTAGCAATTGGATTTCGTTGATAAAATATTGGTGTGTCGATTCCTGAATTGATAGACATCCAACTTCTTTACTGTCCAATAAAATAATTTCGTATGGGTAATTTGTAATAGACTCTTCCAGGTAAGTCAATTCAATACCATCATCCCATTCGCCATAATTTTCGATAATTTGTTCTGCCATACTGAGTTTCAGCAAATTGAAGAGGAACTCATTATCTCGTTGGTGATATGACCGGAAGCTGACGTTGTGTTTCATAGGCTATATTTACTCATGAATGATGGCTTGTAAAGATTTAATCAATAAAATTTTCTGAGCTCCGGGAGGTAGATCCTGAATTGCACTATGACGCGCATATCCATGACGTAGGTAAAATTCTGGTGCTTGGAAATCATGAGTATAGACATGTGAATATAATGCACTTTTTCGAATAGCCTCCTTCTCGGCCTGATTCAGCAGTAGTGACCCGATTCCTTTCTGCCTGTAAGAATCATCAACCCAAATTGACCAAACTTCCCTGGCTGCGTGCCCGATCAGGCTGATTTTTTTCGTTGATATCTTCAACGCGTCATAATTTTACAGGATGTATGTGCGACCAATACAAATGCAGATCCTATAAGCTGTACCGGAACCTCGTGATTTGAATTTGATAATCGTTGATGAGGGCGACTTTGACTCGCTCAATGGACGTGATTAGCAATCCGTGAACTTAGCGCTAGCTCACTGAAAAGGAAAATCTCCTGAATGAGGAGTCTGAGCCATTGAATGCGGTTAAATATAAACAAGTTGTTAATGCCGGTGTTATTCCTCCGTTATTCGTAACACCCGGAGCCGACGGTATATTACGGGCGTTACCAGGAGGAATGCATGAGATGGAAGATCGTTTCGTTGCTGATATTCGCCCTGATGCCCCTCAGCGGCGTCAGCGGGCAGGAAATGCGACTGACCCTCGAAGAAGTAATTGGACGGGGTCTTGAAGAGAACTTAAGCATACAGATTGCGGAACTGGACGTGCAGACGAAAAAGTCCGCGCTGGACAGCGCGTTTAATGTGTTTTACCCCGATATCCGCCTCGATGCAACGCTGATTCGCAATAATCGCACTGAGGAAGGAACGCTGTTGTTCCCCGATCCCACATCTGAGCTTGCACCGGGTGCGGGGGTGTACGATCGGGTGATTAGTCAGGAATATTCTGTCGATCCGAATATACTGAATCTCAGCCTTTCGGGATCACTTCCGATTTCATTAGCCATGTTCGACGGAATCGAAGCTTTGAGGGCTGATTATGCCGCCAGCCTGATTTCCTATGAAGAGGCTGCCAAACGCCTGGAACGGGATTTGAAAAAAAATTTCTACGCCCTGATCCTCCAGGAAGCGCAGATCCAGATCCTCAGCGAATCCCGGGACACCATGGAGGCCAGGTATCTTCAGACCCTGGCTGACTTTGAGAACGGCTTCGTACCGGAGATCGCTGTGCTCAATGCACAGGTAGCCTATGAGAACATGGGCCCCAATATCAGTGAAGCCCAACGGGCCTACGATTATGCATTATCCCTATTTAAACAGAGTCTCGGCATCGATCAGTCGATAGATTTGGAGCTTCTTGGCGACATTACCGTCCCGGAAATGGGCGTGAATGAAGAAATGATCTTCGTGGATGAACGCTTCGATGTCCGATTGCAGCGAAGCGCCATCGAACTTGCTCGAATTCAGAAGGATGCTGCACGCCATGGCGATTTCCTGCCCAGCCTGGTGCTGTCCGGCTCGTTATCCCCTTCTTTGGTGGATCCCTACAACGGCGACAACTGGTCGAATCTGTTCAGCGAGGAATGGGCCGACCGATGGGTTGATGGCGGCAGCCTTTCGCTGACCATCAGCGTTCCCCTGGGTAATTATCTGCCCGGATCTGCCGCCAGGGTAAATCAGGCGGCGCAAGAAAACGCTATCCGCTCTCTCCAGCTCCAGGAGGATGCGATCCGGGATACAGGCGAAGTTGAAATAGCTAATCTGCTTGAATCCTTATCCGCTTCACTTCGAAGCATTGGCACTCTGGAGCTGACCCTGCGAACCAATGAACGAAACCGGTCCCTGGTTGAAGATGCGTACAACGCCGGCTCACGGAGCCAGCTGGACGTCGATGTGGCCGAGGACGAGTTGCGCCAGGCCCAGCTCAATCTTCTGAACGAGAAGTACCGGTATCTCAGTTACTTGTTTGATCTCGAATACTTACTGAATCGCGACTTCGACGTCGCAGAATAGAGGTGGATTATGAAGCATTCAAAGGCCATTGTAACGGTTATCATTATCGCCGGCCTCGGCGCGGCGTTTTTCTTCCTGGCTCCCCGCTTCGGTGCGAATGACGCTGGCCCGGCGGATTCTCCCGGTATTGATCAAGCTGCCAATCCGGTGGAAGTGGTCAGCGCGACAGTAGGGAATCTGCAGGAGTACCTGCGATTGAACGGCGATGTTCGGGCCTCGTCAACAGTAGATGTTCTACCGGATACCGCCGGCGAACTGGTTTCCCTTGATGTCCGGGTGGGTCAGTTCGTTCGGAGGGATCAGATCCTGGGCAGCGTTGACTCATCCCGGCCCGGATCGACCTTCGTTGCAAGCCCGATCCGTGCACCGATATCCGGAACGGTAACCCGCATCGTCAGCGAGATCGGGTCTATGGTAACCCAGTCGGTGCCGGTGTTCCAAATATCTCAGCTCAGCAGCCTGGAAATCGTGGCCCAGGTTGCCGAGCGGGATGTGTGGAAGGTGGCAGCCGGCCAGCGGGTCTACGTTGAAGTCGCATCTGCCCCGGACCGGGTAGTCACCGGCCGGGTAGCCGAGCTCTCCCCGGTAATCGACGTTCGATCCCGGACCATGGAAATCACCATCACCTTGAATGAAAGCGCCGGGGTATTAAAATCCGGTATGCTGACCAATCTCACCATTGTCACCGATACCCTTGAAAATGCAATCCGGATTCCCTCTCAAGCCCTTCTTCAGCGAGGAGGCGGATATGCCGTGTACTTGATAGAGGGTGAGATTACGAAACTGGTACCCGTGGAGCCGGGGTTGCAGGTTGACGGCCTGGTTGAAATCATCAGCGGGTTGGAGGCCGGAGATCTGGTGGTTAGCGCAGGCCAGACTTTGCTCAGCGATGGCAGCAGGGCACGCATCGTCTCCCGGGAACAAGGACCTGCTGTTGCCGGCAACCTTGCCGATCTCATCGAAAGGGGAGATTCATGATCAAGACTATTCTCTCCCGTCCGATGACCGTTGTGACAGTGTTCGTCCTGCTGGTGCTGGTGGGGCTTTTCACCATTGGGGACATCCCCATCGACCTGCTGCCGGACCTTTCGCCACCGTTTGTGGCGGTGACCACCGTCTATCCTGCGGCGGGTCCCGAGGAGGTTGAGTCGGCGGTGACCAATGTACTGGAGGACTCCCTGCTGAATATTTCCGGACTGAAGCTGCTGACCTCCACATCCTCGGAGGGATTCAGTCAGATTGTCATGGAGTTCAGCTGGGGAACGGATGCCGATGCCCATGCCGACGAAGTGCGCCGGAAGCTCGATGAGATCGCCAACGCACTGCCGGGGGATGCACGAAAGCCCGTGGTCCAGCAGTTTGACCCGAATTCGAGCCCGGTAATGCAGGTGGTGATTCAGGGCGAGCGGAATCTGGATGAGCTAACCGACCTTGCGGAGGACCTGCTAAAGCCCAGGCTCGAGCAGGTCCCCTCGGTTGCCCAGGTTGACATCACCGGCAACCGGGCGACCATCATCGAAGTTGCTTTATATCAGGAGCGGCTATCGGCTTACGGCCTCAGCGCCGGGGTCGTCGCTTCGGTGCTGGGATCCCAAAATCGAAGTCTCGGGGCCGGCTCCTTCACCTCAGGTGAACGGGACCTGCTGATTACCACTAGCGGTTCTTATGACAGCCTCGATGATATCCGGAACACCCAGATTACCGTGATCCCGGTGGGTCAGGAAACCCGATCGGTATTCCTGCGGGATATCGCCGATGTGCGATATGCCCTGGAGGATGAAACCTCCCGGGTGCTGGTGAACGGCGAAACGGGAATCAACCTGCTGGCCTACAAGCAAAGCGGTTCCAATACCGTGGAAGTCGCCCGGAATCTCACCCAGGCCGTTGAAGAGCTTCGACTCCAGCTGCCCGAGGGAATTGAAATATCCATCCTCTCGGATTCCTCAGGGATTATCGTGCAGTCCCTCAGCCAGGTGTTAAACGCCGCGGTGATCGGGGTGCTGTGCAGCGTACTTATTCTGCTAATCTTCCTTCGACAGATAAAAAGCACGCTTATCGTAGCTGTCTCCATTCCAGTCTCAATCATCATCACCATCCTGGGAATGAGTCTGGCGGGTAAAACCTTCAATATTATTGCGCTCACCGGCTTGACCCTTGGGGTCGGCATGATTGTCGATGCGTCCATCGTTATCCTGGAAAATATCTTCCGCCATCGGCAGAATGGTGCGCCTCTTGAGGCTGCAGCCCGTTTCGGGACCCAGGAGATGGTTGCGCCCATCACCGCTTCGATTCTCACCACCATCGCCGTATTCCTTCCCATCCTGATTTTCGGAGACGAGATCGGCAGCTTCGGCGCCATCCTCAACGATCTGGCGTTTACGGTAATCCTGTCGCTGATATCCTCACTGCTTGTGGCAATTTTCCTGGTGCCGGTACTTTCGGGGCATTATCTGCACGTGGAAGTGCATCGCAACGAGGATATCAGGAATCCGTTGTTTCGATGGATAGACCGCAGCATAGAGAACGGCCTGGAGGCCATTGCCCGGGGATACCATGGGGTACTGAAAGCCGCCCTGAAATACCGCTGGCTGACCATAGGTATTTCCCTGCTTCTCCTGGTTTTCAGCTTCGCCCAGGTGTCCAAGCTGGGAATCAATCTGCTGCCGAGCCAGGCAAGCGAAAGCATCCAGGTGGATATTGAGTTGCCAGTTGGCACCACCCTGGCAAAAACCAAAGAATCCCTTGAGCAAATTGAGTACTTCGTTGAACAGGAAATGGATGGCTATGAGAATATCATCCAGACCGCTGGTTCCCCCAGTGCGCGAGATGGCTTGATGGTTCTCAGTCTGCCGGATCTCGCTGATCGCACCGTCGATGCCGGGGTAATGCTGAGGCAGCTTGAAGAAATCGCCAGCCGGATTCCCGGTATCGAGTTTTCGGTTCAGGAGACCCAGGGTGTGGGAGGCGCCGCCGCCATGGCCGGAGGGAGCGACCTGACAATCATCTTATCCAGCGACGGAGATCTGGAAGAACTTTTCGAATCGGCTCTGGAAGTCCAGGCCCTGCTTGAGGAAGAGACCTCTGAATTGCGGGATATCGGTATTGATTTGGTTCGAGGCCTTCCTCAGCTTGAGATTGCCATCGATCGCCAGAAAGCCTTTGATCTCGGTCTGAACAGCAGCAGTATTGCCAACGAGTTGCGGGCCCAACTTTCTGGTGTCACCGCCACGACGTATAATGAGGAAGGAGATGACTACGATGTCCTGGTGCGTCTCCGGCCGGAAGACACCCTGACCCTGGAAGACTTTGAGAAAATCATTGTTCCCAACGCCCAGGGCCAGCGAATTCCTATCTCCAGTTTCGCAACCCTGATCGAGAACGACAGCCCTGTTGCAATCAACCACCGTGATACCCGGCGCAGTGTGACTATCGGCGGGAGTTTTACCGAAGGGGCCAGTGCGAATTTCGTCGACCGGGAAGTGCGTGAGCTGATTGCCGCTGAAGCGGTGCTATCCCCGGACATAAGGATCGAGATCGGTGGCGCTATTGATGAAATCGCTGAGACCGGAGCCGGCCTTCTGATGATACTCGGCCTGGCGGCCCTCTTGGTTTTCGGTGTCATGGTGGCTCAGTTCGAGTCCCTGCGAGCGCCGTTCATTGTTATCCTTGCCATGCCCATGCTGTCTCTGGGAGTCATCGGCATATACTTGTATATGGGCATCGAGTTCAGCATGATCTCCCTCATCGGGGTAATCATGTTGGTGGGCATCGTCGTCAACAACGGCATCGTCCTGGTGGATTACATCAACTTGATGCGGAAGCGGGGGAGCGCTCTCACCGAAGCCTGCCTCGAGGGCGGTACCTCCCGTTTGAGACCAATCCTTATGACCACCCTGACTACGGTCCTGGCCATGGTTCCACTGGCCTTTTTCACCGGTGACGGAGCGGCCTTGATGCAGCCCCTGGGAGTTACGGTGGTCGGCGGCCTGACGGTTAATACGGTCACCACCCTGATCATGGTACCGGTTTTGTACCATCTGATTTTCTCCCGGGAAGAGAAAGCCACAGCGATCCGCGATGTTGTCGTGAAGTCAGCTACGATACCGGCAGGAAATGAACCCGGATTGGAAGATGAGCACCCCGGTGCAGGGCAAATCGTTGAACAAGAGGAGACTGGTGATGAACCGAATTGAGATTATTTGCGACGCTACCATAGAGGCTGAACTGAGAAAGCGGCTGCACGAGGCAGGCGATACGGTGTATTATACTTCTACGTCGCCGGTTCAGGGACGGGGAATCAAGGGCCAGCGGCAGGGGGATGCCGTCTGGCCTGAGGAAAATGCCCTCTTTGTGATTTATACTGACCAGGACGGTGCTGTCGAAGTGCGGAAAGCTCTTAATGAAATTCGTCGGCGCTTCCCCCGCAGCGGCGTGGCGGCATTTTCCCTGGAATCCGCCATCGCCTGGTAGGTGAATCTAATGCCGGCCATGATTCGGTCGGCAGAAAGGCGAGGGGGGCGGATTGACTCCGGAGGAAGGCAATGCAGGCGAAAGTGCTGATCATCGAAGATGATGTGGAAATCGCGGAACTGATTCAGCTGTATTTAAAGCGGGAAGGCATCGATATTCACCACGTCTCCAGCGCAGAGGAAGCTTCCGTTCTTCTGGATTCACATGAGGATTTCCAGCTGCTTCTGCTGGACCTGAATTTGCCCGGAATGGACGGTTATGAATTCCTGCAGGCGTTCCGGAGAAAATGGGATATTCCGGTGATCATCGTATCAGCCCGGATCGATGATGCCGATATGATCCTCGGCTTCGGGTACGGCGCCGATGATTTCGTTGAGAAGCCTTTTTCGCCTAAGGTACTCGCTGCCCGTGTGAGGGCGCATCTACGGCGGGAGCGGCGGCAGAATGAGAGTGGAGGCAGGATTATCGAATTCGGACCGTACCGCTTCGCTCCGGATGACCAAATTCTCAAGAAAGATGGGGAGAGGGTCGGCCTCAGTCCCAAGGAAGTGAGCATCCTTGCCGTACTGTGTGAGAGCGAGGGAAAACCCATCAGTCAGAATGAGCTCTACGAAGCGGTGTGGGGCAATAAATACGGCGACTTGACCACCGTCAGCGTCCATATTCAGCGGCTCCGTCAGAAAGTTGAGGAGGATCCTGCCAATCCCATATATTTGACCACCGTCTATGGGTTCGGGTACATGTTCACCCGCGGGGGGCTGGCGTGAATCTGTATAACCGTCTTCTGGCCATACAAATAATCACCATACTTTTTCCCTTCGCCTTCATCCTCAGCGCGTACCTGTTTATCCTCCCACTGCGTTTCGGAGAGCTTGATAACCTCGAACCGCTGCCCCATCTGGTTCGCCTGGAACTTGAGAGTATTCTTGCCGAGGAGACCGATCCGTCGCCGAATGGGCGGATCTATACGGTGATCCTCGACGACGGAAGGCAGGTCTACCAGCGGGATGAGTTGTACGAGGGAACGATTGCTCTGGATGATGCCGATTCTGAGGATGGATTGGTCACTTCCCCGGATGGAGGGAATATCAATATCGTCCGGTTTCGCTTCCAGGGCAGCGAGGGCGTCGCCTATTACACCATTATCCCTTCCCGTATATTTGGATTTCAGACTGGAACGGGTATCCGACTTTTGTTCGTATCGCTCTTATTTTTCCTCCTGATCCCCGCGGTGGGCAGCTGGATATTTCTGAGGGGGCTCAAGCGCCAGTTGAGTGGACTGGAAGTGGCGGCCAGCGCCATCGCCGGGGGCAGCCTCGATCTGATACTCGAGGTGCCCCGGGATCCGGCAATCGCTCCGGTTTTCGAAGCCTATGAGCGCATGCGAAGCATGCTCAATGATTCCGAAGAGTACCGCCACCGCTTCCTCCTTGCGATTTCCCATGATCTGAAAAGTCCTCTGACTTCAATTCTCGGTTATGTCGAGGTGATCAGGGACCAGGTCTACGATTCTGTGGAAGAACAGCAACGATACCTGGATGTCATCAGGGATAAATCGTTTCTTCTGGAGCAGCGCATTCAGGAGCTGATCGACTTTGCCAAAATAGAGACCTTGGACTGGCAAAGGAATTTTGAGCGTATCGATGCAGAGGATTTTCTGCGGGCCGTGGCGGAAACCTTCGCCGAGGAGAGCCCGGTTCGGGGGGTGGAGTTTGATTTCCAGGTTGAAATTCCGGCGAATACACATATTCATGGCGACCGCAGAATGCTCCATCGGGCATTTGAGAACCTGTTTGAGAACTCAATTCGCTATTGCCCCCGGGGCAGCCGGGTCAGCGTATCCGCCCGGGAGGAAGCCGGTTATGTTATTATCGACTTTGATGATTCGGGGCCCGGAATCCCCGATGCCGAAAAGGAACGGGTGTTCGAACATTTTTACCGGGGCGAAAGTTCCCGCAGTGCTCCAGGCACCGGACTGGGCTTAAACTCCGCCCAGTCCATTATCCATTCCCATCGGGGGAAACTCAGTCTCCAGGACTCACCCCTTGGTGGTGTACGTTTTACTATTCAAATACCCACAGCATCCGATCAGGAACCATTTCCTGCTACGGTGCTCAATATATAAACAACACATCCCGGAAATCCGCTGAAAACAGGCCCGGCGCCGGGACTGTGCGGATGATTATCGAATCTATCTGATTGTCAGCATAGTTCACCTGGATACGGGGAAGATCATTGCCGTCGAAGCTCAGGCTGCTTTCAATGAGCTCGCCGCTACGCCGACCATACCAGATCTCCCCCCGAACCTGACGCTGGCCATCAGCAAACATTTCTATGCCGACGGCACCGGATCTCCCGGGCTGTTCGATTGAACGGCTTTTCGTGTAGTCCCAGGGAATAGTAAAATACATACCCGGAAGGGTTTCTATGCTCATCTCTTCGGAGAGAGAACTTCCTGCACCCGCAAAGTTACGTGATGCCATCTTCGGTGATACCCTGCGTTTGCGGATCTCCTGCAGATTCTCGTCGTAATCGGTAACCAGTACTTCCCTCAATTCCAGTGTTTCGGTGCTGGCAAGAATTTCGGCCTTCCACTGGCTCCAGCCCTCCGGTGCCTGCTGAGCATTTATTGGAAGGGAGCAGATTAAAGCAAACAAAGCTAAGGGTCCTGCATATTTCATACATGTTCTCCTTATGGTTGTAGGTATGCAAGGAGAATAGGGTATATATTTCCATAATCCCATTACAGGGACATAACGGGAGATAATCTTTTTGTTTATCTCCTGGTGAAGAGCACATCCTAAAACCGAAATATTTACGTCAGTTGGAAAGCCCTCAATACCTGCTCCCTTAATTATGCTTTTCGGGAGCTGGGAAAGCGGAAATGTTCCATATTCCGGGAAGAGCCAGGTTGGGGGGGTGGGGAACATCGTTGTGAATTTGCTCTGCAGAAAAAAGGACTCGGAAGAATCGGGATTCCATATATTCACAGCCTATGATTCAATTTAGCTAGATGCTGGAACAGTATTTATGAACTGGCTTCAAGAGAACTACAGTTTTTCTGAAACTCTTGCTTTCAGCCCTCCTCGTCCTTCACCAGGGCTATGAGCCAGCGCTCGGCTTCGGCCTCATCGGAGAATATCTGCTTTCTCTGCACACTGGTGGCTGGTTGCATGAAATAGCTCACATTTAGGATTGCCTGACTATTTGAAACGATTGCTTTGCCGACAAATCCATTTATACAGTTCAGCCAATCATTGAATTCGTCTGAGAGATGGGCAGCATCCGGCGAAAGTCCGGTGTAATGATTGCTGTTTACCAGGATACCGAAGGGTTTTTCTGCGCGCCTTTGCACATGCTCCCGATATTGGGTAAGATAACGCCGGGCACCTTCGAGATTAAAAGATCCATTCAATTCAATTCTGATGTAATATTCCCGATCCTCAATGATAGCCTCACCATGTTCGACCACTTTTCATCCATCCTCTACTTGAACATAGGTATTTCATGAAGGGTCTTAACCTATGGTCATGTATAAATTGTAATGTATGGGGTTAGATATATCCATGCACTAAGATAACTGGAAATATGCTTCTGCATCGACCAGCCGGGGTGGGTCCAATTGCTCGTCATGATCTGCTTGCCATTCCTTGAGTATGAATTCATCGAGGTACTGGGCGATCTCAGTTTGCCGGAGGATGTGATATGTCACACCATCGAGCTGTTTGTATTTCCAGTTATAACTTCCCATTAGTTTTTATTATTTCCATCAAGCCTTCTGGAACCAGTCGGATCTTCCCTTCAATAATATTTTGAATTGGCTCCCAGCTTGCTTCAAATATTTGTCCATCTGATTCTGTGATGGAGAAGGTCTTGTTCTCATAATCGAGATCATCCACGAATTCAGCCCGATATATGAACATGATTTCATGCCCGTCTATTCCATCGCATCGGAAAATATTCTCAACAACCGTATACAGATTGAGGTTCCTTATCTGTGTATTGAGCTCTTCGGAGATTTCACGATGGATTGTTTCTTCGGTTCGTTCTCCGAACTCCACTGTTCCGCCTATGGGCCTGTAATAATAGTTTTCTTTGACATGGTCCCATGCTCTTGAGAGAAACAGTTTGTTTTCATGCTCAAAGATGCAAATGGTTTTTACTCTGATATTATCTTTTCCCTTAAACATTGATACATCCCAGTTTTATGGAATTGATGACCCGTTCCATGCGGTCTTCAATAGTGGTGTCTCCATCGATTCTCAGAATGGGGCAAGTAATGAGCTCAAGCCACTTCTCGTGTTTAGCCGGTAGAACTTGTGCCAGGGCATTACCGAGGGTAGTTGTTCCTGACCCTGATGCGCCGGTTATGTGGATGTGGCGTGGTCTTTGGTTCATTCGACCATCCCGGCAATAAAATATTTTTGAAGCCATTCTGCGCGATCCCGGTACATTGCGGCATGCCCGTGAAGTTCCGTTTTGCCGGATTCTTCCGCAAAGCTGTCAGTCCATGTGGCCAAAGATGACAGCCGTTCAACGGTCTTTTTAACAATGGCTTTCAGCGGATAACACAATTCTGTCTTCATGCCAGCATAGGCTTTGATAAAAATGGACAAGCGGCAGATCATCTCCTCCAGTGTAAAAGGAGATGCAGGATTGTTGTGAACAATCTCTGTTGGATAAAGAGGAATAAAGCGATATGCAGTATACGCCAAATCCCAGATCCGTGAGCCGGGGGAACAGACATCGAAATCGATCAACCCAATAAACTGCTGGTCCTTGAATATACAGTTGTATGGGGCAAAGTCGTTATGGCAGATTACCTCATGAGGCTCCTGTAATACCTGAAAGAAGATGTCTTTAGGCACAATTTTAAAATCAACCGTTGCGTCGTGATACTCCCGCATCCGCTGAGCTATTTCACGAAGCAGCTCCTCGTTCCACAACCACTGCTCCTCATCTGCAGTTGTTCCTTCTATATATGAGAGAATATGACTGCCGTCTTCAATACCATATGATTGGGGTACCCATGTTATTCCCTTCCGTTCCAGATGCCGTAGTAAGCGATGGATTGTAGAAGAAGATTCTGTGGCTGATTTGTAGATTCTGTTTTGTTTCAGCATTGGTGAATTCATGTTGCCGCCGGAAAGGAGCGTTCCGCGTTTTTGTACCCATTCTTCCCGTAGAAGAGAAAAGATCAGCTGATCATACCGTTGATCGTCTATCCAGTAATGTTCCCGGTTTCTTCCATCCATGTGAAAATTACAGTGCTCCAGTACCGCAATGGAAGGTTTGTTGAACTCACCGGTTGTTGCATAGATTTTATTGATGTCATGATTGGTGAAAAGGTTATTGCATAATTGAGCAAGAGCGGCTCTTCCATAACCTTTTCTTCGTGACTGCTCCGGAAAATAGTAGCCAATTTCGATGCTCTTGTTTCTGGGGTTAATATCGAATCCGAAGATATGCCCTAACAGCTCCATGGAATCGCCATCAATCACAGCCATATCAACGGTATCGGCTGAGGAAATCCTGGCTAAGATTTTTTCGCTATATTCTTCAAAGGAGGGGATGATGTTCTGTACCGGTCTGCATGTGTAATATTCAGGTGTCTTTTCTGAGCACTTCCATTTATAAAGAATTGGAAGGTGAGATTCATGGAGCTGAACGAGCTGGATGTTCGAAGGCATTGTGTATGGTATCAGGATGCAGGAACCTAAGCAATTTTATTTCCTGGGAATAAACCGGGTCCGGTCTGATTTCTACTGAAAATGATTCCTCATGATATTCCGATAGATCATATTGCCCGGATTACTGAGTCAGATAAAAAACAAGAAGTGGATTCCTGTAAAAGGCAAAGGAAACGGGGTACAACACAGGAGTGTTTAGCCTGCGGCTTTTGCTGAAAAGTAGTATTAATGCTCCTGATACTATATATTCCGCGTATGAAACCATTTTCGGCAATAAGCCTTTCTTCTGAGATGATCGCCAACCTTGATAAACTCAAATATTCAACAATGACGCCAATCCAGGAAACGTGTATTCCGCTTGTGTTGAAAAAGCACGATATTCTCGCCCAGGCGAAGACGGGCAGCGGTAAGACGGCTGCTTTTGGCATTGGATTATTGGAAAACCTCAAGTCTGAAAATTTTATTGTCCAATCTCTCATTCTCTGTCCCACACGGGAATTATCTGATCAGGTTGCTGATGAGCTGCGGCGGCTGGCAAAGTTCAAACATAATATAAAAGTACTGAGCATTACAGGCGGGCTGCCCATGTCCAAACAGGAGCTGTCCTTGAAACACCGGGCACATATTATTGTGGGAACGCCTGGACGGGTTTTGAAACATCTGGAAAAGGGAAGCCTCAAGCTGGACAGCGTTACTACATTTGTTCTGGACGAGGCGGACCGAATGCTTGATATGGGATTCATCGATCAAATCGAGGGCATTATGCGGGATCTGCCGGCGATACATCAGAGCCTCTGTTTTTCTGCGACTTTTTCCGATGAAATCCGTGAACTCTGTAGTGATATGCTTGTCAGCCCAAAGGAAATTAAGATAGATACCCATCACGATGAGGGTGTTATCGCACAGTATTTCTACCCCGTACAGCCGACAGACAAAGCAATGGTCATCGCCGGTATTCTCGGGGAGCACAGTCCCGAGTCCACCGTTATTTTCTGCAACATGAAAGACGGTGTGCGCCGGCTCAGTACGGAATTAGGACGTCTTGGTGTGCAATGTCTTGCCCTCCATGGCGATCTGGAGCAGAAGGATCGAACCGAAGTACTTATCCGCTTCTCCAACCGCAGCTGCAGGGTGCTAATTGCAACCGACGTCGCAGCCCGGGGCTTGGATATCAGCGATCTTGAAACCGTAATCAATTACGACATGCCCTTGGATGTAGAAACCTACGTCCACCGGGCAGGGCGGACCGGTCGTGCGGGAAAAGAAGGCTCTGTATATACCCTGGGCAAGCCGGGCCAGCGGCACAGAATTGACGGTTTAAATGAATACTTCGGCAGCAGTTTTACGTTTGAAGAAGCCCGGGAATGGGACAGTTCTAATTGCGCTGCTGCAACAATGCCCGAAATGGTAACCCTTTCAATTAACGGTGGTCGTAAAAACAAAATTTCAGCCGGTGACCTCCTAGGCGCACTCACTGCGGGGGGCAAAATTCCCGGCAATGCAATCGGTAAAATTGACCGCCTGGATTACATTACCTTTGTTGCGGTTAAGCGCGCATACAGCGGGGCAGGAATAGAGTTGCTGGAACAGCACAGGATTAAGGGTCGGCGCTTTAAAGCAATGTTGCACAAGAATTAAATGGGCCGGTCCTCCAGTAGAAAATCAGCCGGCTTTTTGTTTCTCAACGAGCAACCCGGTGGTATATTTATGAATCAGACTGGCTATCAGTGTTTGATAGGGTAGTCCCTCCTGAATAGCCTTTCTCTGGATAGCAATCAGATCATGCTCAGAAAGACGGATGTTTACGCGCTTGTTTTTCTTGAGTGTTGTTCCGGCAATTTCAGCATATTTCTGTAGTGTATCTGGAGAAGGGGCGAGCGACTCCAGTTTTCCGGATTCGTACTGTTCGAGAATATCAATTTCATAATCATCAAGACTCATCTTTACCCCCTGAATATTGTTTTTTCGCTTTTCGACTGGGGATGATAGTTTTCAGAAAGATTTCATCCTCAGACTCCACAAATGGTACAAGATAAACATAGTCGTTCAGTGTTATGACGAATATCTGCTGATTAGGATATTTTTCATTATTGGGGTGCTTCACTATATCGATTACCCCGCCATTCATTATGGAAAATACTGCTTCCTCGAATGATATGCCCCTATCAGCTATGAGCTTTTGATTCTTATTATCATTCCACTGAAATGATTTATCCATATGCAAAATATATCACCATGTGTGCCTTTTGGAAACAACAGGAGATTTAGTATTTCAAATTTTAATCTGATATAGTCTCCTTTCCATCCCTGGCCGCAATCCTCTGGATTGCTGCTCGGGTATGTAGCCATTGATGTAAGAATATTACCAATGAACTGAAGAAGATTAATGTCGAGATTCATCACACAACAGTGAATTAAAGTATCAGCGCATTCCGGAAGCAAGGAATGATTCAGTCCTAGCGGTTCCTGGAAAAAGTTTCTAAAGATGCATTGGGATTCATTATTAGCGATGGATTTCATGACTATCGATACTATGTTTGGCAGGAGGTTTTACCTGCTGATCATTCTCAAGCTGAAATCCCGGAAAATAGTTAAATGGGGGATAACAGAAAATCCGAGTCGGGAGTATGTGAGGCAGCAGATCAAAAAAATCATTTCTGATTTTATTGATTACTACAACTTCCAAAGAATGCACCAGGGAATACATCAAATCCCGGGTGCTGAAATTGAAGACAATTCAGGTGTAATACGGAAAATGAAAATTCTGTCCGGATTGCACCATCATTATTTTAGATCAAGTATGTAGAGATGTAAAAAACTAACGCACGGGTTCGAGTAGCAATATGTGGAGATAAAAAATTTCTTAGAAGATGAATACCTAAAAGAACTTTCCGAAATAGATTAAGGAGTTTTTATGTCAAACAAAGAAATTACTTTGTGTGTTTTTTTGATGAAGATGGTAACAAATTTTATGTAATATCGATGACAGCTGGATCAGATGAAAGAGATGTTGCTTTCAACGACAAGTATCAAATAACATATGATTCTCAATGTCGCCCTTACGAAGGTAGTCCCGGTTCTGGTTCTGGCAACATCAAGGCTTTAAAAGATGACGTGTTGAAAGCTAAATTATTATTGATAATTGAAAGGGCACCTCTCAAAACCCTCGTATTTTCGTTAAATGAGGAGTCTGTAAATAAAACTGTGTAACTGCCTAATTCTTAATAGCCCAATGAGGGCATAGGAGTTAGGATGAACAGTATCATGATTGATGAAGATCGTTTAGAAGAATTAGCTGCCGAACTGGCAAAAGGGATGAAATCCGAGGCTGACTTGGCTGATCCCCTTGGCCGGTTAATGAAGCTCACAATTGAAAAGGCCCTGAACGCCGAGATGGATGACCATCTTGGGTATGAAAAGCATTCACGTAAAGGGCATAACAAGAAAAATAGCCGGAATGGCTACAATTCAAAAACTGTTAAAACAGATTCCGGAGAACTGGAAATTGAAACACCACGAGACCGGGATTCAGAATTTGAACCCTCCATCGTTAAGAAAGGGCAGCGCAGACTCCTGGGCTTTGATCAGAAGATTCTGACGCTGTACGCCAAAGGCCAAACCACCAGAGATATTGCTGATACGCTCAAAGAAATGTACGGAGTTGATGTTTCTCATTCACTCATTTCCCAGGTAACAGATTCTGTTATCGAGGAAGTTGAGCAGTGGCAGAACCGCCCGTTAGAAAGCCTGTATCCCATTATTTACCTGGATTGTATTGTCGTTAAAGTTCATCAGGATAAGCGAGTAGTCAAAAAAGCAATCTATTTGGCCTTAGGAATCACCTCAGAGGGCAATAAAGAGCTTTTGGGGCTGTGGATCTCTGAAAATGAAGGTGCGAAGTTCTGGCTATCGGTGCTGACAGAACTTCAGAATCGTGGAGTTCAGGACATTTTCATCGCCTGTGTTGATGGTCTGACCGGGTTCCCGGATGCAATAAATACCGTATATCCCAGAACAAAAGTTCAGCTCTGTATCGTCCACATGGTTCGAAACTCACTCAAATATGTGTCCTACAAGCACCGCAAAGAAGCTGCAGCAGATTTGAAAGCCATCTACTCTTCAATCAATCTGGAAGAGGCAGAGCGGGAACTGGCTAACTTTGCTGAAAAATGGGATGGAAACTATGGCTCGATTAGTAAAATGTGGCACCGTCATTGGGAGCATCTCATAACCATATTTGACTACCCGGATGAGATACGAAAAATAATTTACACTACCAATGCCATTGAATCTCTCAACAGTGTAATCCGCAAGGCAATCAAGAATAGGAGGATATTTCCGAATGACAAGTCTGCTTTTAAGATCGTATATTTAGCAATACAGCAGGCTTCAAAAAAGTGGACTATGCCATTACGTGCTTGGAAACCGGCAATGAATAGGTTTCAGCTTGAATATGGAGACCGCTTTTCAGATGAATAGATTAGGCATTTACACGGGAAAAATTACAGACTCTAAATGAGGCAAAAACTCGGTATTCGGAAGTGACTTTCCTTGTTTTCCAGGTTGAGTGATAAAGCACAAACCTGAATTACTCCACCATTCCGGTCATCTCTGACCGAAACCACAATTTCTACGGCTG
>NZ_JBXWXS010000022.1:0-42639 GCF_059431795.1 Salinispira sp. | reverse complement strand
TTCAAAACCGTACGGCATCGGACTATGATGGCTTAGCCGGTCCGGCTGATCAGCAACACTCATTTATCATCCAATATCACGCGGAAGAAGAAGGTCGTATTCCTTTTGATTTGACTTCTACCTATGGCAATGGCGGCGGGATTATCGATGCGGATTTGCGCTTTGCTACGATGCAGTTTTCAGTCCCCGATGCAGGATTTTTTTCTCCATATAATCAATACCGAATTTCTCAGGAGTATGATTACGAACGAGGTACATTGGTTGAGACCGTCGAGCTGTTCTTACTCGACAAAGCGGGGAACGAAGTCCCCTATGCCAAAATAGAGGAGCGGGCGGTAATGTATCGCTGACCACAACTCGCTTGAGATTACAGTGGCCTCCAGAGCCGGTCTCTTTGCGCTTTTCGGGATCGCTCCTCAGCCCTCCGGGCTTCCGGTACGACCCTGTTTGACGGGATCGTTCCTCGCCATGCACCATGGCTGCGGTACGACCCTAGATGCATCGAACTGGCAGCCGATCTTCACTGACACCAATAAAAAAGCCTCCGGACAGGTGTCCGAAGGCTTTTTTATGCCGCCGATGCCTGGTCGCGAGCTGCGCTCGCTGCTCGGCCATGCATCCATGCTGAATCGAACGCAGTCAATCTTCACAGAGACATAAAAAAACACCCTGAACCTTGGTCCAGGGTGTTTTCTCATGCCGCCGATCTACTCGGCATGTTCCTCGGACTTCGTCCTGCGGTACACGCCTGTTTGCCGGGATCGTTCCTCGCCATGCACCATGGCTGCGGTACGACCCTAGATGCATCGAACTGGACAGTCAATCTTCATGGTCAGTATAAATAAAAAGACCCAGACACAAGGTCCGGGTCTTTTTATCTATGCCGCCGATCAGCGAGATCGTTCCTCGATGCTTTGCATCTCCGGTACGACTCGGGATCGAACTGTGAGAGTTTATAAAGCTAATAATACAGTTGATTCTTCAGTGACGATAAAATAAAAGGCCCCAGACCTATGGTCTGGAGCCTTTTATTTGCCGCCGATCAGAATCGAACTGATGACACAGGGATTTTCAGTCCCTTGCTCTACCGACTGAGCTACAGCGGCATCCACGTTTTACAACGTGAGGGTAGTTATAATAAAGACAGAAATTATTGTCAACCTGAAACGGTGAAAAAACTCTTGTACTCCACACCAGGTGCAGGGAAGCAGGTAGGAGGTTTTTCGCGTATCTCCTGTTATAGTTTCGGAGTTTTCCTGCAGCAGCGGCTGTATGGCGGCGGACTTGGAATGATGTACCATTGCAAGTGAAACAGCCAATTTGCGGGGTTCTGCGTACTGTAGTTGTTGACCGGAGGCGGTGAGGCCATCTATTCTGTGTACAGATGAAACTAAACAAGCACATCCAAAATGCATACGGCAAGGGCGGAACTCCCCAAGAGAACCCGCCCAAATCCGGCCTTGCCGACCCATCTGACCCTGCCGACCAATCCGGCCCCGCTGCCCGTTCAAAGAAGCATGGCATAGCCCGCCCGGTGGAGGGAGGCTCGTCCGATTCCCAGGCCCGAACCCAGACCCGATCCCAGGCCCGTCCTCCTGGGAAGTCAGGCCTGGTAAAGACCGGTTTGAGCGGCGATGATTTTCTCAAGATTATCAGCCGCAGCGCACCGGACGAAAAGCCAAGCATACGGGAAATTGCCGGCCTGCTCATGCTTATGGGTACCGACCAGGCGTCCCGGATTCTTGCCCTGCTGCCCGATGATATGGTGGAGAAGATCACCGTTGAGATTAGCCGGATCCGTGTACTGAAGCCCGAAGAGAGCAAGGCGATCATCCAGAAGTTTCAAATCGCCGCCGGCAGGGAGCAGGAGCGTCTGAGAGGCGGGAAGGATGTGGCCAGGGATATTCTCGAACGTTCCATCGGGCGCAGAAAGGCCGTGGATGTTCTTGCCAAGACCTCCAGTTCGCCGGGATTCGATCAGCTTGATTTCCTGAATGAACTGGAGCCGGGACAGCTGAAACAGCTTTTGCGGGATGAACCGCCAAGGCTCATCGGGATTATCCTTTCCCATCTTGAACCCGGTCGGGCGGCTGGATTGCTGAGGGATCTTCCGGTGGAAAAAAAGCCCCAAATTATCCGGAGCATGGGAGAAAAGGTGAAGCTTTCCCAGGATGTTCTGCATAATATCGCAAAGGCAATTAAAGGCAAGATCCGGAGAATCGGCACCCAGCACACAGATGAACTAGATGGTGCTCAGGTTCTTGCGGAAATTCTTCGCAGTATGGATGCCACAAGCGAGCGGAATATTCTGGAGGATTTGGGGATTGAGGCTCCCGATGTGGAATCCCGCATAAAAGAGAGACTGTTTACCGTAGATCGGGTGTTACATATACGGGATACCGATCTTCAGAGAATTCTTGCCGATATGAATGATGAGGAGATCGCCCTTCTTATGAAGGGAAAGGACGAAAATATCCGGGTCCGTTTTTTGAAAAACGTCAGCAGTCAGCGAAGTATTGCAATCAGTGAGAACTACCATTATCTTGGACCGGTTCCCCGTAAAGATGTGGACGAAAGTACCCGGGATTTTATCCTGAAACTTCGCAGGATGGAAGAGAACGGCGATATTGTTATCCCCCGGGATGATGAACCCATGGTGGAGTGAAATCCGCCGGGGTAAGGCAGAAAACAGGAGTGTTGTGTGGGCAGAAAACGTTTAGGTGATTCATATTTACTTTGCATGCTGGGATTTCTCGGTCCCGCGGGAATTCACCGCTTTTATCTGGGAAAGCCGGTTTCCGGTTTGTTTTATCTTTTTACCTATGGGTTCTTCGGCCTGGGCACTATCATCGATTTATTTAAGATGCCTCAGATGGTTGAAGATGCGAATAGGCGTCTGTATATTGAGCGGGCTCTTGATGATGAAGATGATTTTGAACGTTACCGGAATTATCCTCCCCGCCGTCTGGGTGAATACAATGGCGGACAGACTGCTTCCCGGGCATCCAATGTTCCCAAGCGGCCTGAAGCCAAGAGTCTTGAGCATCTGATCTTTATTCTGGCTCAGGAGAATAAGGGTGTTCTTACCGCAGCCCAGCTTGCTCTGGAATCGGGGATACCCGCAGACCAGGCCCAGCATAATCTGGAACTGATGGTAGCCAAGCAGTATGCCAGGGAAGGGATGCGGCACAATGGTTTGAAGGTGTTTGTATTCGAAGAGTTTTTGAGCGATCCGGTCCGGGCTCAGTTGAAATTCTGAAACCGCGAATGGTGCGTATAACTGTACATCTCACATTGAAATCATTATAATATCCGACTATGACTGCCAAAGAACTGAAACAAAAATATATTGAATTTTTTAAAAGCAAAAACCACGCAGAGATCTCCGGTAAGAGTCTGATTCCTGAAAATGATCCTACGGTACTGTTTACAACCGCGGGGATGCACCCCCTCGTTCCTTACATTCTGGGAGAGGAGCATCCCGCAGGTACCAGACTGGTGAATGTGCAGAAATGTATTCGCACCGGAGATATTGACGAGGTGGGTGATTCATCCCATCTTACGTTTTTCGAGATGCTGGGAAACTGGAGTCTGGGAGATTATTTCAAGGAAGAAGCCATCAGCATGAGCTGGGAATTTCTTACTTCCCCCCAATGGCTGGGAATTGACCCCGGGCAGCTTGCGGTTACCGTGTTCCAGGGAGACGATGACTCTCCCCGGGACGATACCAGTGCAGAGCTGTGGAAGAAGCTTGGGATTCCAGAGGACAGGATTTATTACCTCCCGAAGGAAGATAACTGGTGGGGACCTCCGGGGAAGACCGGACCCTGCGGACCGGACACCGAGATGTTTATAGACACCGGCATTCCCGGTACAGAAAAGAGCAGGCCGGGTGTGTCCGACGGGAAGTGGCTTGAGATTTGGAATGATGTGTTCATGCAGTACCGGAAGAATGAAGACGAAAGCTTCGAGAATATGGACCGTAAATGTGTTGATACGGGAATGGGAGTGGAGAGAACCGTCGCCATTCTTCAGGGCAAGAAATCGGTATACGAAACCGAGCTCTTTCAACCCATCATCTCCGCAATCGAGGAACTTTCAGGCAGAAGCTATACTTCCAGCGAAAATGATGACGACCGCTCAATCCGGGTTATCAGCGATCATGTACGAACCGCAACGTTCATTCTCGGCGATGATGCTGCAGTAAGTCCTTCCAATTTGGGGCAGGGTTATATTCTGCGCCGGCTTATCCGCCGGGCCATCCGCCACGGTATGAAGCTGGGGCTGGAAAAGGCCTTTATGGCAGAGCTCAGCTCGGTAGTAATCGACGTATACATGGATTTTTATCCCGAACTTGCCGATCGCCGGGAAAAGATCCAGCGCGAACTGATTATGGAAGAGGAAAAGTTCCTGCAAACCCTGAGAAAGGGAGAGCATGAGTTTGAGAAAATGCTTCCAAATCTACTCAAAGGCAGCAAACGGACCATTCCAGGCAGGCTTGCATTTAAACTCTACGACACATTCGGGTTTCCCCTTGAACTCACCCAGGAATTGGCCGGAGAGCATGGCTTCGATGTTGATGTAAACGGCTTCGATGAGGCGTTTAAGAAGCACCAGGAAAAGTCCAAAATGGATACCAATGCGTCGTTCAAAGGCGGCTTGGCCGATCATGGAGAGGCCACCACGGCGCTTCACACCGCAACGCATCTGCTGCATGAGGCCCTTCGTCAGGTTCTGGGCGAACATGTGGCCCAGAAAGGCAGCAATATTACCACCGAGCGGCTGCGATTTGACTTTTCCCATCCTGAAAAGATGACATCGGAAGAAATTGCAAAAGTTGAGGAGATCGTTAACCGTCAGATTGAACGGGATCTGCCTATCAGCTACACCAGCATGACCCTTGAAGAAGCCCGGAACTCCGGTGCAATTGCCCTTTTCGGCGATAAATACGATGAAGTTGTGAAGGTGTACAGCATCGGGGATTATTCTAAAGAGGTGTGCGGCGGTCCCCACGTGGAAAACACCGGAAGCCTTGGCCGATTCAAAATAAAAAAGGAACAGTCCAGTTCCCAGGGCGTGCGGCGAATCAAGGCAGTTCTTATCCCCTAGGTATTTTTCGCCGGCGCAGAGATCCGCCAATAAGCTTCTGAAAACAAGACAGAAAAGAGCACGAAAAAAACCGGCTGAAGAGGTTCTTCAACCGGTTTTTTTTACCGCCTCAAGGTAAGCACGGCCTCATGTATGGTCAGTATATACTCAGTTTTAAGACTCGTTATATGCCCAGATCCCGCTGATAATCCTGCATAAGATTCTGTACACTCTGATGCACGCCCCTGACGCGTCCGAAATTCTGGAGCAGCTCCCGGGCGGAGTGTCTATCCTTCAGGTGTACATAGCATTCCATCAGCTCGGGATAGATGCGGAAAATCCGTGATTCATTTTTTAAAAGCCCTTCAAGACTGCGGGCCGCATCTTCATACCGTCCCCGGTGTTTGTTCACTGTGGCCAATCCAAGTACTGCGTATGTGTCGTATTCTATGTTCAACGCCCGGTGGTAGTACAATTCCGCTTCATCCAGCTTGCCCTGTTTCCGGTATGCGTCGCCGGCTCTGGTGAGAATCACCTTGTTTTCCGGATCCTTATCCAGAATTCTGTTCCAGTAGTCCAGGCTTCTGTGGGGTTCATTCATTCCCCGATGGCAGTCCGCAAGGCCAAAGAGGGCGTAGAAGTTTTTCGGCTCTTTTTCAAGCGCTTTTTCAAAATACACGGAACCTTCATCGAACTGTTTCAGCTTTCTGTGACAGTTTCCTATGCTGGTAAGGACCCGAATATCCACCCTGTCTCCCTGAATTTCATGCATCCGCATCCAATACGAGAGGGCTGTTTCGAAGTTCTTGAAATCGTAGTGTAAATGTCCAAGCCCGATCAAGGCGTAGGCGTTGTCCGCCTCCATTTCCAGAACCTGAAGATAGATTGCTTCTGAGCGCTCGAGGTTTTTCACCTTCCGGAAAGCGTCGGCGACCCGGGTTAGTACGGTGACATTTCTGTCATCCAGTTTTAGGTAGCGCTCCCACACGGAGATGGCTCGGTGAAACTGTTTCAGGCTGCGGTAGCAGTCCGCCAGACCGAAGAGGGCATAGTTGTTTTCCGGGTAATAATCCAGGCAGCGCTGGTAGTACTGGGTGGCTTCCTGGAACCTGCGCTTTTTCCGGTATGAATCGCCGATACCCACAAGTGCATAGTTATTCTGGGGATCGGTTTCGATAATTTCACGAAAACAGGAAATAGCCTCGGAGCTCTGGCCCTTTTTCAGCAATTGATACCCCTGCCGTGAGAGATTAGCGATCTCTGCGTACTCATCTTCGGCTTGATGAGCCGGTTGACCGGGAGAGGGGGATTTCACATTGATTTCTGAGGGGTCATGATGCCGTGAATGATGATTTCCTTCATCAGCTGCATGATCTTCTTTAACATCTGTCCTGAAACCTGACATACAAATCCTTTTTTATATGTGCGGTATTCAGTTACCGCGCTTTTTTACCTGAATATGATCAAAGACCACATGACATTGAACATATTATAGCTAATATCTATGATTCTGCTAACCAGTTTTGCACGATACGGGACATTTTTTCCACTATTTGTTCCCGCTTGCGGTTCTCAGGGGCAATTATGTACATTTGCAGCGCCTGAAGAAAGCGGTTCTGTTTATAATAGTGATCCCCTATGCGAATAAGCCCGTCGGTATAATGAACTGTGAGAAAGACCCGCTTGGCTTGTTCTATGTTGCCGGAGTTGTACAGCTCATTCCCTTTACGGATCAACGCGGATCGTTTTTCTCCGCTGAGAGCTGCGGTTTTGGGCGGTGTTGTCTTTATCAGCCCTTCACCGGGAAACGTGAGCTTATCGATATCCATAACAGGTTCCGAAATTCAGTGTAGCCCCCCTTTGCGGATATATCAACCGGGAGATCACAGCGCTTCTTTGGTGGACATGTCCGCTCTGCTTCCGGGCACCGCTGTGTATGCCTGTGCCAGAGCCTTACCCAGGGCTTTAAAGAGGGCTTCGATCATATGGTGCGAATTATCACCGTAATGACAGATCAGATGTACATTCAGCCTCCCGTTATGGGCCAGGGCGTAGAAGAACTCCCGGAATAGGCTCATATCGAAGCTGCCGCTGTAAGGCTGGGGAAAATCGGCCTTGTAGACCAGAAATGGTCTGTTAGCTGCGTCGATCACCGCTTCGCTCAGGGCATCGTCCATGGGGATTCGCCGCTCGCCGTAGCGCTGTACAGCCTGCTCAGCTAAAAGACGCTGAAACGCATCACCGAGAACAATTCCCACATCTTCCACCAGGTGGTGGGGGTCAACTTCCACATCGCCAGCGGCCTGAATTTTCAGTCCGAATCCGCCGTGCCAGGCCATGGCGGTGAGCATGTGGGAGAAAAAGGGCAGGGGAGTTTCTATCTCCGGCCGGTATTTACGGTCCAGATCCAGAGTCAGACGGATACGGGTTTCGGCGGTGTTCCGCTCTATTTCTACTGTTCGTAATTCACTCATCTCCCGCAGCCTCCAGAATTTCAAGAAAATGCTCAATTTCCCGGTAATGATACTTGTAATAGGCGGGATTTGCCACAAGATGCACCCGAATGCTGCTCAATTCCTGGAGTACTTCCAGATTATTGGCTTTCAGGGTTCCTCCGGTCTCAACCAGATCCACAATATAGGGGGTGAGTCCCAGCACCGGAGCCAGCTCAACCGAGCCGTTGAGTTTGACCATCTCCACGGGGATATTCTGATTATGGAAGTAGTCCCGGGTAAAGCGGGTGAATTTGGTTGCCACTTTCAGTCCTTGTTCACTCATATCGATGGATGCTCCCTTTGGCCCGGCCAGGCACATTCGGGTACTGCCAAAGGGCAGCTCCTTCAACCGGTGAAGGGGCACCCCTGCCTCATAGAGGACATCTTCCCCGCATACCCCCAGGCCGGCAATTCCGTGGTGCACGTAGGTGGGCAGGTCGGCGTTTTTCACCAGGAAGATTTCCAGCCGCTTGTCTTTATCACGGGCCACCAGCTTACGCTTCTCAAAATGATATTCTATACCCGCTTTTGCAAAGTGCTCCCGTACCTGTTCTTCAAGTCTGCCCTTGGGAAGGGCGAGGGTAAGAGCTGTGTTTACAGACATACGCTGCCTCCGTTCTTCCGAATTTCCCGGGCTTTTTCATAGCGTCTGCGGAAGTTCATATCAGGTTCCTCCCGTGAAAGTCTTCTGGGTTCAACGGGATCCCCCGCCGGATTCAAGCCTCCCAGGGCACTGAGCATAATGCTGAAACCCACGGCTCCGCTGTTCATTCCCATCTCTTCAATCAGGTCATCATATCTTCCTCCGGAGGCTATACCGTATGGAATTCCCTGGGTGTATACCTGAAATACCATTCCCGAGTAATAATGGCGCTGACCGATTTCCGACAGGTCAACCCGAAAATGCATGTGGGGAAAATATTCTGATACCGTGGAGCAAAGTTCTCCTAAATACACGATCTCACCGCTGATTCCCGGAGCAATTTCCGCAAGCTTCGGATCTTCGGCCAGGTTCATCAGCTCCTGGAGCCTATCCTTCTCAGTTTCCGTACCCGTTTCTCCCGGGCCTTTCTCAGGGCGATGAATGTGGCTGATCATGGAAAACAGCCGGCTGATAATCCGTGCGGTCTCTGCTTGAAATGTACCTGAAATGAGAGACTCAACGGCCCTCCAGTCCCGTTCCAGAATGACCGCTTCGATTTCCTTTAATACGGAGGGGGATTCGATGGAGGAGAATATCTGGTTGAATATTCTCCTGCTGCCGATATGCACCGCCGGCTGTTCGATCCCCAAAGCCTTCAGCTGTTCGCTGAGCATGAGAAGAATTTCAAGATCAGAGTCTATGATTTCGCCGCCGATAAGTTCTGCCCCGCTCTGGTAATGTTCGTTCCGGGATATATCGATACTGTCTTCATGACGGAGAATGCTGTCGCTATAGGCCAGCCGTACGGGAAATTCCGCCCCATTGAGCAAACTCTGGAAATGCTTCAGAAGAAAAATGGTGATATCCGAACGAAGCATGAGTACTTCCCCGTCCCGGCCGATGAGCCGATAGAGCCTGCTCTGTTCGGCAGCGGTGAGCATGTGGCTGTGGGCGTCGAAGAAGTCAACCATGGGGGTTTGAACAATGGTGTATCCCCATTGGGAGTACAATTTGTTGGTTACATCAATGGCCTGTTGGTGTCGTGCCGCTTCCTCCAGAAAGAGTCCGGCTGATCCCGGGGGAAGCTGCAGCATTGCCTTGGTATTCACGGTACCTCCTGTTGGGCCTGGGACCGTATCACCTGGTAATAATAGACCAGTGAACGGCCGAATTTTTTTTCTTTTTCACATGTGAGCATGAGTTGCCCTTGGGCGTTGGTAAACTCTCTATGAATCCTGTCTTCTGCGGGAAAATGCATGAGCACCCGGGTTCCCGGAGCCACCAGGGCTGAATTAATGAGCTTTTTCAGCAGATCATTTTTATGTTTGTAGGGAAATGGGGGATCCAGAAATATCAGGTCGAAACATTCCTGCCGGGTAATAATAAACCGTTCTACCGCGCCCAGGGTGTAGCTGCATTGGCTGCCGGCGATTTCCAGATTTTCCTTAAGCATTTCCTTCTTTCGGCGGTCCCGCTCCACCGAATGAACTCTTGAAGCTCCGCGGCTGGCCGCCTCCAGGGCGATGATTCCCGATCCGCTGAATAGATCCAGGAATGATTGTCCGTCCAGAGGGCCCAGGGAAGAAAAGATCGCTTCCCGCATCCGGTCCATTGCCGGCCGGATTGTGCCCGGAGGACAATGAATTCTGCGTCCGGCAAACTCTCCTCCGGTTATTCTCATGAAAAACTCCTTGCCGCGGCCTCTATGAGGTCACGATCACCGTAGAGTGATGCATATTCCAAGTCAAGATACCCTGATTGCTCCACTCCCGCAATATTTCCCGGACCGCGGATCTTCAGATCTTCCTCGGCGATAATAAAACCGTCAGTATGTTCCTTCATGATCCGAAGCCGCTTCTTTCCATCCTCTGTGAGCCGCCGATCATACACCAGATAGCAGTAAGATTGAAGGGCTCCTCTGCCAACTCTTCCCCGAAGTTGATGCAAGGCGGCAAGACCGAAGCGCTCGGCATGTTCGATAACCATTGCGGTTGCTCCGGACACATCCAGCCCCACTTCCACCACGCTGGTGGCCACAAGAATCCTATGACTGCCGCTCTGAAAGGCTTCCATCTCCTTTTGGCGGGTGAGCATATCCTGGCGGCCGTGGACCAGACCCACGGAAAACTCAGGGAAGTGCCGTTTCAGCTGTTCATACATTTCTTCTGCGGATTTCAGGCCCTGTTCGTTTTCATTGTCGTCCGATTCGATCCGGGGGTACACGAAATATGCCTGTTCGCCCCGGGCCAGCAGTTCTCCTACGGCCCGGTACACCTTTTCTTCCCGGCCCATGACCGCAAGATGGGTGTGTATAGGTTTTCTTCCACCTGGCATGCTCCTGATGGTCCATAATTTCATATTGCTGAATAGAGTCAGGGTCAGGGTCCGGGGGATGGGTGTGGCACTGAGCATGAGTACATGGGGGTTTTCAGCCTTTCCGCTCAGCTCCGCCCGTTGGGCTACGCCGAAGCGGTGCTGCTCATCGATGATCACCAAATCCAGCCGGCTGAACTCAACATCCCGGGAGAACAGACTATGGGTGCCCACTACCAGGCCGGCATGGCCCTGGCTCATTTCTTCCCGGCAGGTCTGCCGTTCCTGCTCGGCCATATCCGATATGTAGAGCCTGGGGAGAATTCGGTCTGCATTCAGCCCTGCCTGTCGAAAAAGCTCTGAGGTGGATCGCAGATGCTGGCGGGCGAGGATTTCCGTGGGAACCATTAAGGCGGCCTGTCCCCCGGATTCAATTACCTCCAGGGCGGCAAGAAGGGCTACCAGGGTTTTTCCGCTCCCCACATCCCCCTGGAGGAGGTGGCTGCGGGGTTTTCTCTTCAACGCCTCTGCCAGCCCCTGTTGAACAGTCTGCTGGTCTGGGGTGAGTTCAAAAGGGAGTGAATCCCGCAGCCGGTCTCTGAGGCTTCCCTGTACCTGCTTCCCGGTTGCGGGGTGTTCCCCCTTCCATCCCGGCACCGATGAACCTGGGCGGCGTGCCGGGCCTTTTCCGGGAGAACTGGCGGGACTGTCGATAGAAGCGCTCCCGGGACTGTCGATGGGCGTGCCGATTGGACTGCTGCCGGCGTTTCTGTTTCGCTGGAAATGGAGGGCTTTCAGCTCCCCGTAGGCCAGACGCCGTCTGCCCAGGGCGGGCTGTTCCACTGTTTCCGGCCGGTGAAGCAGCTTAAGGGCAGTGTACACGTCCGGCAGTCCCAGCTCCGCAAGTTCGCCGGTAAAATCCTGCGAACCGGCGAAGCGGGGATCATCGGTAATGCTGTCCCTGCATTGCTCCAGAACTGCTTCATGGAGTTTGGTAAGAACCATGGCCGGTACGCCGGGAATTTGGGAATATCTGGGTTGGATCCGGAAAAATGAAGCGCTGTGGCGGGGAGAAACCAGCTCAAATGCTGAACTTTGTATTTCTCCCCGACGGAGAGCGAATCTGCCGCTGAGCAGCCACTCGCTGCCGGGTACTGCCTGCTTCCCGAGGAAGGGGCGGCCGAAACACAGCAGGGCGGCCCGGGCGCTGCCGTCATCCACCCAGATTTTTGGAACCTTCTTCCTCCTGGCATAAAAATAATCAAGGTGGAGTACGGTGATACGGGTGAACACCTCACCCGTGCCCGATGAGTCATAGAGAGTATTCAGAGGTTTGGTCTTTCTGCGGTCTATGTACCCCGAGGGGATGCGAAAAATCAGATCCAGTTGGTCATGAATGTTCCGCCCGGCCAGGGCCTGTAGACGCTTTTTCCCCACCCCCGGAAGGGTATCCAGGGCCGGGATTGCCGGGGATATTAGTATACCGCCCACGGCAGAGAGAATTTCCCTCGACATGTATTAAAACGGGATGCGCTGAATAAGTCCGATAATCGGGCCGGCGGCCACCCTCAGAAGAATGCTCACCAAAAAACACAGAGCCAGAAATAGGCCCAACGCATTCCCCCAGGGTATAGATTTTCCCGGAAGAATTTTCGAGAATATTCGGGAAACCAACGGCTGCAGGAAGCTGTCCAAACGGTACCAGAGGGTTTCTACGCTGCTGGCATGAATGAAGAGCCCTACAATGCGGATTAGCGCAATAATTGCAAAGAGGGAGATAATTGAGCTGACTCCGTAGAAAACGGTCTGCACCAGCACCGCCAGGGTTACCGAAACTGAGATCAAACCGCTGGCGTATGTCTTAAACAGGTTAGAGACGAAAATGAGGAAAAAGATTCCCAGAAGGGGACTGAAATCGATAAATCCAACCCGGAGGAAACCAGTTCCCCGAAAGAGGTTCAAATAGGGATCGGTTATCCGCCTGAGCAGATCCACGCCGGGCATATTCAGATCCCCGGCAAACCAGGATAGAATGATCCTCAAGGAAATGATCAGTAAGTAAAAATCTATTAGGTAGCTTGCAAACTCAAACACGCGATAGGGATTCATGATCCGCTCCTTCTTCAGTCTCCATTCCACGTTCGGGTCTGTTCTCTTCCGTACCGGAGACTTCATGTAAATCTTCAATGGTGGTTTCAAGATACTCTTTCCAGACACGCTCAACAAGGGGATGGGATTCTAAGGATGCGGCAGCGGGACTGCTGATCTGAAGATGACTGGTTGCCCGGATAATCCGATCACCCTCCCCCGCGGGAACATGAATGAGCACCGGGCAGTTACCGGGACTGTCGTTAATCAATTCTCTCAGGGAAAGAAGGTCGCTTTCGTTTTCAGGCACGGTCTTTAATCTGATGTGAATGCTTCCGTTATCTTTCCTGTCCATTTCATCGGGCAAGCGGATCTCTTTTACCACCAGCTGGGGTTTATCCCTGCTCAAATCCACCTCTCCCGTCATGCCGAGAACGGTATCCGGTTGAACGATTTCGCTGAAGGAAGCGAATATATCCGGAAAGAGTACAAAATCAATTTCCCCACGGTAATCTTCCAGGGTGCCGAAACTCATTCGACTCCCCCGCTTGGTCATCACAGCCCGGTACTGGGTAATGAGTCCCAGTACGGCGTACTGTTCTCCCGCCCGGGCCCGGGTGACCTGTGCAAGATCCAGGGTGCTGGACTGGACCCACTCATTCTTATAACTGTCCATTGGATGGCCGCTGAAGTAGTACCCGATCAGATCCCGCTCCCAGCCCAGCCTCTCTGTAAGATCATACTCCCGGCTGTCATCAAGAACCAACTCCGGGTATGCCTCGGCGGGAGAATCGTCGAATAAGCCGGTCTGTCCGAAACGCTTGCCGTCTTTTTTGCTCACCGCAATTTCCAGCAGCTCTTCTATCTTTTCAAGAATTCCCATTCTGGAAGAAAATACCCGGTCAAAGACACCGCACTGAACCATCGTTTCAATTACTCTCCGGTTTACCGTCTTCAAATCAACTCGTTCGAGAAAATTATCCATAGAAGTGAATGAACCGTTGGCTTCCCGCTCCCTGAGTATCTCATCAACTGCGGAGGAACCCACGCCTTTGATCCCCATGAGACCGAAGACGATATTCCCATCCACTACTGTAAAGTACTTATCCGAGTCATTTACATCGGGCGGAAGAATATCAATACCCATGATCCGGGCTTCGCCCAGATAGTCGGCGAATTTATCCGGATGGTCGATCTCATTGGTAAGGTTGGCGGCCATGAACTGGGCGGGGTAGTTGGCCTTCAAATACGCGGTTTTATAGGCAAGTACCGAGTAGGCTGCGGCATGACTCTTGTTGAAACCGTAACCGGCAAAGGGTTTGAGTAGCTCGAAAATTCCGTCGGCGGTTTGTTCTTCGATTCCTTTCTGCTTTGCGCCCTCCATATACTCAACCCGCATCCGGGCCATATCCTTTTCTTTCTTCTTACCCATTGCCCGGCGGAGAATATCCGCCTTACCCAGGCTGAATCCCCCGATAATCCGTACCGTCTCCATTACCTGTTCCTGGTACACAATTACCCCGTAGGTTTCCTTCAGCACCGCTTCCAGATTTTCATGGGGATAGACTATTGCGGAAGGGTCCCATTTGGAATCGATAAACTGGGGAATATTATCCATGGGACCGGGACGGTAAAGGGCATTCAGGGCGATCAGGTCTTCTATACAGTTGGGTTTTGCATCTTTGAGAATGTTCTGCATACCTTCGGATTCAAACTGGAATACCGCGGAACTCAACCCCTCTCCCAGCAGTTTGTAGGTGGCTGCATCGTCTTCGGGAATGGTGGCTGTATCCACTTCCACGCCGGTCTGGGCGATCAGTTTTTCGGTGTTACGGATCAGAGTGAGGGTTTTCAGTCCCAGAAAGTCCATCTTTACCAGACCGTTGTCTTCCAGCTGATCCATGGTGTACTGGGTGGAAATGGCTCCGGTCTTGGGGTCCCGAAACAATGGGACGTATTCGGTGAGTTCCTTTTTCCCGATTACGATACCGGCGGCATGGGTGGAAGCGTGCCGGTTCAGCTTCTGAAGCCGTGTGGCAACATCTATCAGTTCCCGGTATCCGCCACCGCTGTCGTAGAGCTCCTGAAGTTTGGGTTCCTCTTCCAGGGCTTTTTCTATGGTGATTTTCGGTCCGTCGGGTATGAGTTTTGCAATCCGGTCCGCTTCATCGTAGGAAAAGTCCAGCACCCGGGCCACATCACGGATAACCGCCTTGGGCTTCAGGGTTCCGAAGGTAATAATCTGTCCCACTTTATCGGTGCCGTATTTCCGGGTCACGTAATCGATCACCTCCTGCCGCCGTTCGAAACAGAAGTCGATATCGAAGTCGGGCATGCTCACCCGTTCGGGATTCAAAAACCGTTCAAACAGCAGCCCGTACTTCAGCGGGTCTATGTCGGTGATCTCAAGACAGTAGGCAACAATGCTGCCGGCTCCCGAACCCCGTCCCGGTCCCACGGGAATATCGTGGTCCTTGGCATAGCGGATGAAGTCCCACACAATGAGAAAATAGCCGGTGAACCCCATGCTGATAATAATATCCAGCTCGTAGTCCAGCCTTTTCCGCATTTCATCGGTAATGCTGTCATACCGGCTTTTCAGTCCCTGGTCGGAAAGATGTCTGAGATAATTATCTGGTCCTTCAAATTCCTGGGGAATATCATAATCCGGAAGGAGTGGCCCGGGTAGTTCCATTTGTAAATCGATCATCTCATTGATCTTCATAGTATTGTTCAGGGCTTCAGGGTAATCGCCGAATATCCGCCACATCTCTTCGGGAGATTTCAGGTAAAACTGGTCGGAGCTGAACTTGAAGCGTCCCGGCTCATTGATCTTCCGCTTATTCCCGATGCACAGCATCACATCGTGGGCGTGGGCGTCCTCGGGTTCCAGATAGTAGCTGTCGTTGGTGGCCACCAGCGGCAGGTTCATATCCCGGGAAAACTCTATGAGATTGCGGTTCACCGTCTGTTGGTCGGCAATGCCGTGGTCGGTGAGCTCAAGGTAGAAATGGTCATTCCCGAAAAGCTCTGCATACCATGCGGCGGCTGCCCGTGCCTCATCCAGGCGGTTACGGGAAATCAGCTGGGGAATTTCCCCGCCCAGACCTCCGGAAAGGGCGATAAGATCTTCGTGGTGGGCTTCCAGCAACTCTTTGTCTATCCTGGGTTTATAGTAAAAACCTTCGGTGTAGCCCATGGAGGAAAGCTTAATCAGGTTGCGGTATCCTTTGTTGTTTTTTGCCAGAAGGACAATTCGCTGATAATGCTTGGAGTTTTCACTTGCGGATTTGCTGTGACGGCTGTCCGAGGCCATGAAAAAATCGCAGCCGATAATGGGGTTGATCTTTGGTTCATTTCCGCATTCCTGGTAAAACCGGTAGGCGCCGAAAAGGTTTCCGTCGTCGGTGAGGGCAATTCCGGGCATGTTCATATCCCGGGCCTTGGTCACCAGACCGCTGACCGTGGATGTGGCCCTCAGCAGACTGAAATCAGAATGATTGTGCAGATGAACAAATTCCTTCATGAACCCTCCGTGTACAGGTATATCAGGATTTATTCAAACTGTGAATAAACCAGGCGGAAAGATTCTGCAGCCTGGTGTGCATCAACTCATCATCCAGATGTTCGGGAACATGGGCCTTCCATTTGCTGTTGAAGTTTTTGATATAACTGCGCACATCCCGATCCTGCAGGGGAAGACGTTTTCCGGTGAGCAGGGAATCGGCGTTCCGGTTGCGCAGTTGAGCCAACTCACTGAAAACATAGGACACCCGAATTTCTTCAAGCATTCCCCGGTGAACCGATGCCAGTGCACAGAAACCGTATTCCATTCCGTTCTCCCGGGATGCGTATTTGCGAAAAATCTGATGACTCCAGACATTAATCGGAAGGCGCACCCGGGTAAGAATTTCAGAATCTATGCTTACTCGGTTTTCACTGTTTCGCAGTTTTGCAATGCTTACCCATCGGTTGCCGTTGGGACCCCGCATTTCCGCACTCCCGTCGGCAAGACTGAAGTAATAGTAGGCGGACAGATACCTGGGGTGAACCAGAATGTTGCCTCCAACGGTTCCCAGACTACGAATACCCGGCTGTGGGATCGCAAGAATGGTATCCCGTAAACCTTTGGGCACAATGGCATCTTCCAGGCGTATCAGCCGTTCCAGGGTAACCATGCTTCCCAGCTCCAGCAGGCGGTCGCTGCGGTAGATCCTGCGCAGCTCTTCTATATTATGCAGGCTGAGAATATCCTGCTGAATCCGTGCCTTCCCCGCAGCCGCAGTCTGAATATGAGTTCCACCGGCGAAAATCCTGCAACCCGGCCGCCGTTTCAGGATGGCTATGGCATCATTAAGACTCCGTGGGCTGAATACTTTCTGGTTAGCGGCGATTTGCATTCAGGGCCCTCCGTTTCCGCCGGAGACTGTCGGCGATTTGTACCGCTTTCACAAAACTGCCCTGGGAAGTACAGCTGCACCAGCTTTCTCCCACATAATGGAGAATGGTATTCTCGTCGGGTTGATTTTCATTCCGTCTGAGAATGGATTCAGCCAGGATAATTTTCGTAGGAGCACAATATTTACAGGGATAAAACCCCGCCCGGAGAAATGCAGTTTCAATGTGCCCGAATTCTTCCCGTTCTATGAGGCCGCTCAGAGTTTCCACATGACGGCCAGGAAGATTAAACGCCGGCAGAAGACAGGCGGGGGTCGGGTGGTCGTCAACCAACACCGTGCAGGCGCCGCAGTGCCCCCGTTCACAGCCCCGGCGGACATATTTCAGCTCAAAATGATAACTGAGAATATCCAGAAGCGATGTCTCAGGCGGAATTTCCAGATACTTTTCCTCATCGTTCAAATAGAACTCAATTATCATCTTCCGCCTCCTCGCTTTCTCTAATGTAATTAAAGATCACCTGGCTGTCGCAGGGAATGCTGTCGAAGTACCCCCCCGTAGCCTGGGTAAGGGCGGAAAGATATGCCGAGGGAATGAGGGCGAAGGGCAGATCCCTGAATCCGTTCTGTTTGGTTCTGTCGCTCCTGGCTCCCTTGCCGGGAATAAAGTCGATGGTAATTTCCGGTATTTTCCGGTGTTCCAGTCCACGGGTAACCTCTCCGCTGGGAAGTTGAAGCACCCCGTTCTTAAATTCCCGGGGATACCCCCGTATCCAGTTGAGACATTGCATGATCTCCCCTTCCAGGGCGGAGCGGGCTTGGCCCACATTGAAGAGGGAAGGGGCATCCACAACCATCCAGATTCGTTGAATTTCAGGAATCAGACTTACCGGATCAAGTTCAACCTCAACTGCAGCTGCACCGTAGGAGCGGTACAGGAAGGGGTCCCCCTCCAGCTTATCCTGATCCCATCCGGGAAGACGGGGAAAGCGGAGAGATGTTTCGATGCTGATGGGAAGAGGACTGTGAAAACGCTGTTTCTGGATTTTTCTGCAGGCCTGACGGAAGGTATCGGTAACCACAGTGAGCGAACGGGAAAGACACACCGGACCCGAATCGGGTATGTCCCGTGAATCGCTGGTGTGGAGAATTACCTTATCGCTCTCCACCCCCAGTTCTTCCTTAATGATATTTCTCATGTACACCTTGGCGGCGGAAGTACCCGGGGCGGTATTCACATAGCCCTGAACGCTTCCGTCGGTTTCAAGGCTCACCCGGACCCTGGGTTTGATTTGCTGTTCCATTGTACGGCTGAACCCGCTGGGCTGGAATCCGTAGGACATTCCCATCCCGCGGTATTTTTTCCCGCTGGTTTTTCGAGCAATGCTGTCCCTGGAAGATCTTCGCTTTCGAAGCAGTTCGAAGGATGAATGTTTCCGGGTGAAATCCGAGATTACCGATAACCGTTCAAGAATTCCCTGATTATCCAAATCTTCTTTCACCGTCCACTGGGGTGGGGCGGTGTCACCGCTTCTCAGCAGGCGTTCACGCCGCCATTTCAGAGGGTCCCTTCCTTCAATCTCCGCAATTCTGTTCGCCTGAATCTCAGCGGGAATTTGCATGAGGGTGGCATGAAAGCCGTGAAAAATACTCATGGGCGGAAGATTGCTCCGGTAAAGATGAATGCGCACCCTCCAACTGGGAGAACGGTACAGCCCGGGAGCGGCGGCAAGGATCTGATTAATCATTTCCGTTGAGAACAGGGCAAACGCACCGGTATTCACATCCACTATTACATCATTCACCAGAATTTCCCGGTCCGGGGAAAACCCCACATGCTGTTTTACATGGATGGGGGGCTGACGGGTGCCGAAGAGCTGACGTTCCTCTTCGGATAGTATCAGTTTGATATTTTTTCCGGTGAGTTCCGCAGCCACCCCGGTGTACAAGGCGATCAGACTGCCGTCCACCAGCAGATGATCATGAAAAACCCCGGGGTTGGTGGGGACAATCTCTATCCGGGGCTTCTTCTGTTTCAAAATTGAGACAAGGCTGTCCGCTATGAGGTGGGGCCAAATTGTGGGCCCGATAAGCCTGAGCAGATCGTCTTCCCCCCATTCGGCGAAGCAGCCCATAACTTCCCTGCTGGTATCGCTGTGGGTACCGATCTCGTAACTGCTCTCCACGCTCTCCACGCTTTGCTCCCACATGAGCCCCGGACTCCCGATACTCTTTTCAGACTGCCGGTAAATCTGCTGGGGGTCGCTCAAGGATTCGGGAAGGGGAGGGAACTCTTCGTACTGTATCTGAATCAGGGGCTCGCAGGCATTCAGCAATTCTTCACTTTCAGCAACCAGCAATGCCACCGGCTGGCCGAAGTAGTGCACGTCGTTTCCCGAGAGCACCGGCAGGTCTTCGCCAAAGAGACGGAAGCTGGTTTCTCCGGGAATATCCTTCTGCTGAATCAGATATGCTCCCAGGGAAATAAATTCCGGATCTACAAGTATGGAAACAATAGTTCCCCGGAGAATGGTTGAACGGATTATTCTGCAATACCAGCCATCTTTCAGGGGGTAATCCTGAAGAAACATGCTGTTGCCCGAGAGAATATCCCGGACGCTGCGTTTACTCTTCATATGCCTCTGTAAGAAGTATCTCCGATTTTCAGCGCTTCTTCAATTATTCTCTCTGTTTCTTCCCCGCTGAGGGAGGGAAATATGGGGAGACTGATACTTGAGCGGTACGATTCCAGGGCGTTGGGAAAGTCTTCCCGTTTCAGGCCGAAGGTTTTTGCATAGTAGCTCATAAGGTGCAGGGGTATAAAATGTACGCTGCTGCCGATTCCTTTTGCCGCGAGTCTGGCAATAAACTCATCCCGGCCGATGCTCAGTTTATCGAGATTCAGCCGCAGGCTGTAAATATGCCAGGAGTGGCTCATGTCATCCTCTGCCCGGGTGCCGGTACCGTCCTGCCGGGACGGATCCCGTTGCTCCAGGTGGCGGATGTCGCTCTGCTCCAGTTGGCGGATGTCGCTCTGCTCCAGGAGGGCTTCTGCTCCAGGCGGGAGACTGCACCAATCTCTGTCTGCGAAGGCCCGGGCGTAGCGGGATGCTATCCGTCGCCGTTTCAGCAGGAATTCATCCGCCCGCTTCAGCTGCACACGCCCGATAGCCGCCAGTATATCCGGCAAATTGTACTTAAACCCCGGGAGCACCACATCGTATTCCCAGCCCCGGCCGGGGGTAGTGTATCGGGACCACACTTCCCGGCTGATACCGTGGAGACGCAGCCGCTTGACCCGCTCAAGCAGTCGTTCATCTCTGCTGATCAGCATTCCCCCTTCGCCGGTGGTAATGGTCTTATTCGCATAGAACGAGTACACGCCGAAGCGTCCCCTTCCGCCCTGAATTCCCCCGTCCGCTGTACGGGCGGGGAAGCTGTGGGCGGCATCTTCCAGGAGCTCGATTCCCGCATGCCTGCAGATCTCCTCTATATCTCCGCCCCGGTGTTCGTAGCCGGCGAAATGTACGCTCATGAGCCCCCTGATCTTCCGGGAACGCCAGCTGGAAGCCAGCAGATGCTCTGCCCGATCCGGATCCAGATGAAACCCTCCGGGAGCGCAGTCCACAAAGCGGGGTTTCAGCCGGTTGTACAGCAGGGCGTTGGCGCTGGCGGCAAACGTGTAGGGGGAAAGCAGAATTTCACTTCCCTCGGGTAAATCCAGGGCAGCAAGCCCCACATGGAGCCCCGCTGTGGCGGAAGAAAGGGCCAAAGCAGTAACCGGACTTCGGGGTGCCGATTCTGTACCTGCATCAGCAAAGCCCGCATTCGCAAAGCCCGCATCACCAGAGCCGGCGGCGCTGCCGTCCGGGACCTTGGCATGAGCCTGGCCCGGCTCATTCCTATGCTCCGGCAGATTTTCCTGGCCCGCCTGAGTTTCGTCGCCCGGCCCAGTTCCGTGGCCCGGCAGCTTTCCATTGCCGGGCCGGGACCCTGCCGTATCGACATTTGAGATAAAGCGGCTGAATTCCTGTTCGAATTCCAGGGCCTGGGTTCCGGTGGTCAGCCAGCCGCTTCTCAAAACCTTGAGTACCGCTTCCTCCTCTTCGCTTCCCAATAGCGGCCTGGAGTAAGGGATTTGAGCTTCAGAATTCCGGTTCATCGGGGTACTCCTTCAGACTAGGCAGGTATTTTCGCATAATGCTGCGCAAAAGACGGCGGTTGCGGTATCGTTCCGGAAACTCTCTGCTGCGGTAGCACAGGGGATGCAATTCCATCATCAGGGACTCAACATCCACCCGGTTCTCCCTGGCACTAACCCGCTGAATGCCCGGGAATTCCGTCTCCTCGCTGGTTTCACCGGCGTCATGGAGACGCTCTTCAAGTTTCTCACCCGCTCGTGCGCCGATAAATTCAAAGGTAATATCCTTGTCCGGCTCAAAACCGTAAAACCGGATCATCTGTTCTGCCAGATCCCTGATCATTACCGGTTCACCCATCTCCAGGGTGTACAGGGTGCCCCCGGTGCCCACGCCTCCGGCTTTCAGTACGAGACTGGCTGCCTCGGGAATAGTCATGAAAAAACGGCGCATTTCCGGGTGGGTAATGGTCACCGGACCGCCGGTGAGAATCTGCTTTTTGAACAAGGGCACGATGCTGCCCCGGGAGCCCAGCACATTTCCGAAACGGACCACCATAATGTCGTTGTTTCGGCTTGTTTCTCCCCGCTTGAGCACCAGCTCTTCGGCCAGCCGCTTGCTGGCACCGTAGATGCTGGTGGGTTCTACTACCTTATCTGTGGAAATCAGTACCAGCCTGGCCCCGGATTGGCTGGTCAACGCATTCAGTAAATTTGCAGTGCCGAAAAGATTATTTTTCACCGCCATTACCGGATTATGTTCCATCATAGGAACGTGTTTGTAGGCGGCGGTGTGAAAGACCACATCGGGCTTGAGCCGGGGAATAATGAATTCCATGTAATCCGGATCCTGCAGTTCGCCGATCACCGGCACAATTGTAGCCTTTTCCCCCACGCCTTCCTGCTGAAGGAGGCGCAGTTCCCGGTCTATCTCATAAATGCTGTTCTCCCCGTGACCGAAGAGGTATAGTCTGCTTGCTCCCCCGTGGAGAAGCTGGCGGGACAGTTCGCTGCCGATACTTCCTCCGGCTCCGGTTATCAGCACCCGCTTTCCTCTCAGGTAGCTGATACTTTCTTTCAGGCCGATCTGCACCGGCTTGCGCAGGAGCAGGTCCTGAGGATCGATCTCCCGGGTTTGCACCAAGTGAGCACTTCCCTCAATAATCTGCTCCATATCGGGGAGAATCTTGATTTTACTGAACTGCTGCCGCTTCAGCTGGAGAAATATCTCCTTAATCCTGTCCCTGCTCACCGAAGGCATGGCTATGACTGCCATATCTTCACCCCTGGGCTCGAGCATGGGAATAATATCCTTCACCGGTCCAAGTACCGGGATATCATCAATGTGTCTGCCGATGATCTCATTATTATCATCCAGATATGAGGCGACATTCCCGAAAATCCCTTTCCGCTCTATTTCTTTGGCCAGAGTCTGCCCGGCGAATCCTGCGCCGATAATATAAATCCGCCCCTTCGGATTCTTCTGCTGTGAACTGCTCACCTGGTAACTCCCTTATTCCCTGAGTCGGACAAATCATTCTCTGGAAGTCCGTTCAAATTTGTTGTTTGCTGTGTTGTGATAAACTGACCTCATTTCTGAACATCGGCAGAATTCTGCTTTTTCATGTCATGAAATGAGAAATCCACTTCGAAGGTTTTATTGTACATATCCAGACGCACCCGAGCCCGTCCTTTTCTTCTGTCCACCTTCACAATCGACCCCTCAAGGCCTTCAAGAGGTCCATGGAGCACCTGTATCCGGTTATCAGTATCAAATTGAACCGCTGAAGAGCCGATGATCTCTCCATTCCGTAAAAGCCGGGAGAAAAATTCCCGTTCCCAGCTGTTCAGGGGCAGGGGGTGAAGGTTATCGGGCAAAATCCGTAAAGCCGTGTGGATGGTTCTCATGCTTTCCAGATATTTCTTGTGGATATGTTCGGTTTCCAGGAAGATATATCCGGGAAAAAGGATATACTCTTTCGTGAAGTGTCGGCCTTGCTTGCGGATTTTCATGTGCCGGCGGGGAATGTGTATATGTTCTCCCAGCTCGGGATGCGCCAGTACAAGTCTCTTGCGCAGTAGATCCTCGTTGCCGGAGAGACACTGGAGAACGTAAATTTCCATCGTTTTTTGAACCTATCACTAAAATATCCTTTCAGCAACTGCAGGGTTCAACTCCTGCTACAGTCTCCGTCTCTTCTGCCGACATTGAGAAAGGAGGATTCTCATGAAAATTCAAAAATTCCCTCTGATTCTCATAATAGCACTTACGGCAGTTCCCGGTTTTATGCTCCATGCCGGAACCGTGATGATCAGTTATGACCTGGTTCTCGACGTACACAGTGAACTCATTTCATCCCGCTATATCCGGGAAACCAGTGTGGATGTTGAATCGGGGATTATGGACGATCTATTCGATAAGGGACATATTGTATTTAACGCACCGGGAGAAATATATGAAGACAGCACTCAGCTGCCCGGTGAGGCGGAGACCCAAAGTCTTCTGGCAAGACGCAGCAGAATCGCCCGGGAAGGGGGGGCGGATACGCTTATTTATCTTCGTCTGTTTTATGACGGACAAAATGAAAGCAGCATCCATCTGACCGCTCTCGAATACGAAATTATCAGGGTGAGGGACGCAGTTGCCACCCTGGCGGATTCCAGTATTGAATATGAGGTGGAACCGCCTCTGCAAATAAACGGATATGAAGCTTCCAGAATATTTCTTAACCGTATAGCTTCGGCGAGCTTATTTTAGGCTGAGGGGACATAAGCATGAAACGATACATCGCTTTAATACTAATAACGATACTTTCAGGAATACCGCTGGCTGCCCAGGAGATGTATGAAGGCCTCTCCGCCAGGAGCAGGGCAGGGGAATTTCCCGAAGAAGGATACTATGCCGCCAGCAGCAGCTTCTCCAGGAACTCCCTGCTGGAGGTTCGCAATCCCGCCAGCGGAGAGAGCATCCGGGTAATTATTGTTGATGATCTCAACGAGCCGGGTATTTTCCTGCTTCTGTCCCGGGAGGCGGCTGATGCTCTTGGGGTTGAGCGCCGCAACCCCATCAACCTCATTGCAAGCCCTATCAGCGTACCCGGACTGGCTTCCGTGGAGTCTGGCAACGATTTGCCCTTCAGTCCCGATCCGGATCAGAACCCCGGTGCCGAGATTTCGGACCCTAACCGTTTTGTGTTTGACCCGGGTGCCGAAATTCCCGAAGTAGATAATCCGCTCCTCCGACCCGATGGGGAAAACGGCTCTGCTCAAGCTGACTCCCAACAGAGCAGCGATAGGGATCAAGACTCCGGCCAAAGCGAGCCCCCCCAGCAGCGCAGCAATCAGGCAGATGAAATTCCTTCCGACGATGCACTGGTTATCCTTGAAGAACTCAGCGAACCAGAATATGAAGAGTTTTTTCTCTCTCAAAACGAACGGGAAACCCCGCAGGAACCTGCAGCGCAGCCGCCGGAAGACCCAGCGGAAAAGCCTGCGGAAGAACCCGCAGCTGAACCATCCCCCGATCAGAGCGATGTTCGGGAAACACCGGCCCCCGCCCCCGCTGATTCCAGAGATACATCTCCCAGGGTAACCCGCCGCGGACTCAATGAAGGTGTGAGCGAAATCCGTGAAGATTCTATCCGTTCGGATCTTCCCTACACCGGGGCTCAGGCACAGCGTGAGCAATCCCCGCGGATGGTGGACTCAGTGGGCCCGAAAGGAATTCTGGAAGCCATAACCAGGCTTCAGGACGGGAGCAATGCTGTCAGCCCGGATTTCACCATTGCAACCCCCGACTACGTCTTCTGGCCTCCCGAATATGATCCGGAGCAATTGAACGCACCCCAGCCGGAACCCGAAAGCGATATAGCAGCTCTGCCTCCTGAGACGACTCCCGAGGAAACGGCAGCTGAACAAGCCCCTCTGCTTGACGATCAGCCGGAAGATCAGGAGATCCCACAGGACGCTCAAGACGATCAGCGGATTGCAGAACCTCTGCCGGAATCGGTTGCTGAAATAGACGAGAGCAGCCGGGAACCCGGCGATGATGCATATGCCGAAGAACTCCTTGCCGATCCGGGACAGGAATGGATCCGCCGGATCAGGGAACGCTACCCGGAAAGAAATCTCTTTCTGCCACCCGGCGGCGGAGAGCTCTCCGAATCAGTTCCCCGTATCAGCAGCGATGATGCTCCTCTTCAAGATCTTCCTCTGGCCGAAGCGGAAATGGATATGAGCCGTCTGGCTTCAGATGAACCAACCGAAGATCTTCAAGAGCTGACGGAATCAGATATAGACGATGATCTGCCGGCAATGGACTATTTAGATTACATTGCCAGCGGCGAGCCGGACGTGCCGGATTTAGAAGGGCTGCCTTCGCCGGATCCCGGAATCGATGAATCAGCACAGGATTCCAACATTCGGCTGTCCTCTCCTGAGCCCCGGCCGTTGGACGAACACACCGTTCCTCTGGCACAGTACATCGATCCCAGGCCCGGGCTGCCCTTTTCTCGAATCAGTGCCCAACCCCGTAATCTGGAGAATATTGAGGGTGATAGCGAGCCCAGGGTGGCCGGCGAACAGCGACCTGCAGATCCTCTCCCCCGTCCTGTTGCCGAGTCCGGTGAAGCTCCTCAAATCGGCCATGAGCCGTTGGAAAAGCAGTATGGTATAGAAGCAGGCATTCTCCGGCTTTCCGCGGATGATCCCGAAGTATCCCAGGCCAGTCCTCCGGAACCCGGGGACAGACGGGTGGCTGAAACAGAATCTGATACGCCGGTTTCCCCGTCGGGGGAAACGGAAGACCCGGATAGCATAGATTTGCCCATTGAGCGGGAGAGTCCCGAAGACGTGATTATCACCATGGAAGAAGCGGACTTCCGAAGCCCCGAGATACAAGAGCCGGAAGAAGCCGCTGAAGACGCTCCGGATCTGCTGGTGTATCTGGAGGAAAGCTCACCCCGCACTCCGCCTCCCCGGCCGGAGGAAGGAACCGATAAGCCGGAAGAAATTCAAAGGCCCGCGGGACCGGCATCAGCTGCTTCCCCGCCAGATGATCTTCCTGACAGGAACTGGGCGGAAGCCAATCTTCCCTTGGTGAACACCCTCCAATCCGGTGGGTATTATCTCCAGGTGGGTGCTTTCGCCAACCCCAGAAGCGCAAAGAGGGTTGTGGAAGAGGTGGCTCCCGGGTATCCCCTGGCGGTGCTGCCGGTGGACAGAAGCACAGAAAGTGCTGAAACATCCAGCATTTACCGGGTATTTGTAGGGCCGTTGAACAACGACGAAAAGGGAACCGTGCTCTACTGGTTCCGGGCCCGGGGGTACAGCGATGCTTTCATCAGGGAGGGGATTTAATCCCTTCCCTGCCGTCCCGGGCGGGAAATCCCGCCCCGTATCTTCTCATTTTTCGGAGATTCTCAAGGTAACACCGGCTGCCAGCTTGCTCATTCTATTTTACCCCGCAGCCGTTTTCCTGGCCACATAAAACCCGTAGCCCACAAAATCACTGTATTGTTTATAGAGTCGGATCTCCTCTTTTTCCGCTTCCACCTGACGTCTGGCTCCTTGGGAGTAATCGTGTCGTTGAAGAAAACGTTCGAACCGATCCTCCATGGGAGTGTAGTAAGAGTCCAGCCAGCTGGCTTGTGGCAGAAAAAAGAATCCGACAGGTGTAAATCCGTTGTCCTCCAGAACCCGTATTTTCCCTGACGCAGTATCAATTTCCGGATACTCTCTATTCCAGTGATCTCTTATTTCCTCTGGCCGTTTGTCCGTTTTCCAGGTGATTTCACTCACTGCAAGATAGCCCCCGGGTTTAAGAAATCTCCTCCATTTTTTCACCCCGTTTTCGAATCCCATGCTGTAGATGGCTCCTTCAGACCAGATCAGGTCAAACTCATGCTCGGAAAATCCCGGGGCATTCATGTCGGCTTCCCGGGTTTCAATAGCCGCCTGAAGTGCGCAGCTTTCTGCCCTCTGCATCAGTTTGGCCAGAAATGCAGGGAAAAGATCAACGGCTGTGATGCTGCCCCTCAGATTCTGTGCCAGGGTGATGGTCTGGGCTCCGGTTCCGCATCCCATGTCCACCACCCTCAAAGGAGTATCTCCTGAGGTATCCACAAAACTGAGGGCCTTAAGAGTGTCCTTCTCGCTACCGGGACCTTGCCTATCTCCCTCCAGATGAAAATCCAGTAATAGATTCAGATCGTTCATTATGTTATCTCCACTCGAATATATGTCATCTACACTCCAATATAATTGCTGCTGAACATCAATTTCTGCGGATAACTTGGCCTTGTTCCGGTTCTCCGCTGTCAGTATTTTCATGCACAGTGTAAGCTGACAAACAGTATATCCCAGGAGTAGATTTCCAAACACCGGCATATCTGCAATGCATAAAAAAATTGCCTTTTCCCGGGCGAATGCTATCTTTTCAGAAGGAGTAAGCATGATTTTTACGAAAGTATCCACGGAAGAGGAATCGAAGGAAGTCGCTGCCCTTGGCCGGAAGGTTTTTGGTCCGGGGAGCGGCCTTATTGTCCCTTCAAGACCTGCATGGGCCATATACGCACGGAACGATGCCGGAGATATGGTCGGGGGAGTGATCCTCAAACGAATCGGGAAAAAAGCCGGGATGATTGATTTCATTTTTGTAGATGCTGCCGGCCGGGGACAGGGGCTGGGGCCTGAGCTTCTGAGTCAGGGGCTTGAAGAGTTGGTTTCAGCCGGCTGTGATGATCAGTTAGCGCTCATCCGGGACGATAACACCCCGTCATGGAATATGTTCGCCAGGCAGGGATTCTCAATTCCCTCATGGTTCCGTGGGGTATATCCCTATTCACTGTTTGGTTTTCTGTACCTATTTTTTATTACCTTCGCCAACACAGGCTACAGCCTGTGGCTTCGCAGCGAAACACCCAATACTTCTCCTTCCAACGCCCCTTCCGCTTCCCTGGATGAAACATCGATACATCGCCACAGCCCGGTCCGGGGTATCCTGATCAGTCTCCTAATTTCCACTATTGCCGCCGCAGGCGTGGGACGATTCGGTCAAGCAGGATGGTTGTGGTTGATATCGGCGGCAACGATGATCATTGGGACCAGTCTGTTGCGAATTCTGTTCAGCTACCCTTTCGCCCGGGGGTACGGAAAATTGCGATTTCAGAACGCCCACGGCGGCGGTCCCTGGTCCATCGGGCTCGCTCTCTTAGGTGCCTGGTGGCCCCATTTCGGCATGTGGGTTCCCCGGAAAAAGCTGTGGCATTATTCCCGCTTCAAAGCATACGAAGGCCGGGCGGCGTTTGCCGCATGGATTGCCACCCTGGCGGTTTACACCTCGACGTTCATCCTGCCCTGGACCGGCATTGCAGAAGGACTTCGGATGCTCTTTACCCCGGCGTTGATTTATCAGGCGCTGCCGTTTATTCCCTTCGAGGGCATGGACGGGTACCGGGTTTTCAAATGGAATCGCTGGTGCTACGCTGCAGGGCTGCTGCTCACCATCGGGTTGTACGGGCTTCGATTCTTCTAGTTTCCCGAGCATTTTAAGGCGTTGTGCTCAATAACCGGGGAGGGGATACTTCTGTCCTATATCTGGAAAACCAGTTGTTATCCGGTATCTTTCTAAAATTAATGTTGAAAGATGCTCTGCTGTGTTACTCGGTTTGAAAAACCAAAATAATTTGGTTAGGAAAAACCATATCGATGTCTTCAATTTCGGGATTCAAGCTCAGGATATGTCGCTCGAAGTTTATATATGGTGTCATAGGAAAATCATATCGAGAACCTTCAGGATTACGAAGCAGATATTGATGCAGATCCCAAAGAGACTGACCGGAACCGACCTGCCAGGTTAGTTGCTCACCCCTCTCTTCGAGATAAATATCATTTTGTCCGGCATTGGGGTTTTCCTGTGCTGCTGTGGGGCTTTCTTGCCGGATAGACTGGGACTCAATATTGGGAGGGCTGGAGTTTAATGTTTCCGTATTCGGGGTATCGGTGTCGACGGTGCGTCCTATGGGTTCTTCAATGGTGTTTTCTCCTAAGAAACCGATGTTAGACCAAAGAATCAGTCCTGCACCCAGCAATACGACAGCGAATATACTAAAAAGGACCGTGTACTTTCCGATTGCTCGCAATTTCGCGGGTGGACTCGTATTTTTCGTGGATAGTGTTTCGTTTGGACGCACATCGAGATGCCGGTATACAGATTGTTTCGCCAGCTCAGCTGATTTCTGATCCGGGAGAGCCTGGTGTTCGGGTTGATCTTCAATTGGCATCTCTTCACCGAGGGCTGATAGTATTCCTTTCATCCCCTTGCGCCTCTTGGATAACTCTATTCTCCAGGAATCTTGTGTCAACTCTTCGCTATTCTGTGGATCTTTTTCAGGATTGTGGACATCAATATTCGCTGTCGAAGTATCATCTCCAACAGCTGTATCGATGCCCGCATTGTCGGGTGTATGTTGATTTTCTACAGAGGCTTCTTGAGCCTCACTTTGTGGCTCTACATCAGATGGTTCGCCCATGGCTGCCGGATCGGCATCATCTCCGTCAGGTAACGATAATTTCGATTGATCCCCCTGGATTTCAGAAACTGCTGTAGTTTCTATTTGTGCATTTTCGTCTTGTGGTTTTAATGCATGATCCTGTTGTCGTGCCATAGCCTGCTCGTTAATTGGGTCATCGGTTTCATCACTAGGGCTATCTACCGGACCAGGATTCTTCCCTTGCGTTTTGTCTGCTCCATCCCGGGGAGAGAGTTTCGGTCTATTGTCAGGTGCAGCTATATTGTGAAGCATGGCTCCATTTTGGCCGGCTACGGGTAATTCCGGGGAATCCTTTGCTGCTGTGTTCGAGATAGGCGGCGTCGGGGCCCGTCGGATTATCTCTCTGGGATCTTCAAAGGCACCGGCGTCTCCATCGGCTATTCTCTGCAGAGATGTTTCCAGACTATCGAGATACGATTGAACTTCGGTCATAACGATATCAGGAAGCTCAATCTCCATCATCATGAGTAGTAAAGACAAGACTGCCCGATTTTTATCATCAAGCCCGACACGATTATATAAAAGCGAGAAGAATATTGCGGTATCCATCGGAGGTTGTTTTGATTCTATCTCTTTCAAACCGACTACGTATCGAACCGCACGCAAAAGGGAAAAGTAATGGCGGCCAACCAGCTCATGCATAACAGAAGACGATATGGGATATTCACCATCAAAAAGCTTAGACAACAGATAGCTGACATCCATCTCATCAAGTTTTCCGTTTAATGTGCGATACATAAAATCGAGAAGAGCCGATGGCCGGGCGCCAAACTCCCTCAAAAGGATCAGGCATATAATAAAATGTTCCTTCTCAGCGGGAATTGTATGGTGATTAATGGTGATCCAATCAATCAATTCATGACGGTCAGAATCATCGAGTGCTTCAATAAAATTTAAAAGGCGTGTATCGGTTTGCGCAACCCAGCGGTTTATTCGTGCATAAGCAAAGAGTTCATTAAGGGGCTTTAGCCATTCCATACCATAAATATAGATCAGAAAACCCGGTGAATACAAAAAAACTTAGGTTTTTCATCAATTCTGCCGAAAATATTAAAAGGAAAGTAGGCTTACAACATAAGAGGACAGAAATGGCTGAGGGATATTATACATCACCTGAAAGTGAGATTATACAAAATAACCGCCAGATCATTCTCGATGGTATTTTTGGCAGCAATAACCCTATACAAGTCGGATCGAGCATGGCGTTTGCCAAATATCTCAGCCATGTGGGAATTACCTCAAAGAATTACTATCTATTTCTTAAATTAATAGAAACGAATAACCGTTGGATTGTGGACGAATTGCTTGCGGACCGCGATCCTCGCCTCCTATTCACCACAATCCGACCAAATCTACAACTAATAACCAGGGCCTTCGTTCTGCTGTCCGCCTGGCATCCAGGACAGATTTACGAAAAAGTCATCCTTTCGGTCCTGGGCATTATTGAATATTCCTACTACAAACCCGATGACGGCTATGATATTTATGCCATTTCAATAACCGATCTTCAAAATATGGGAAAATTCCTCAATACGGAACGAGATCAATTTGATAATATTAATGAAACTCTTCTTGAAATTCTCGATCGGATCGCAAGGTTGGGGGAGTATCATCAGACGCAGCATAAACTCACCATATCGAAGCAAGCTTTTAACATCCGAGATGCATATTTCGATAATACCAAACAATTAACAGATACAATTCCTAAGGTCTTGATGGTTCGGATTATGAGAGAAGATCGAGAAGTAAAACCTTCACCGGAATTCATTGATTTTGCTCGTAAGATTTCAGAAACTTAAGGTAGTAAGGAAGATCGTTAATCATGAATACGAAAGAAATTCTTCAGGCCAGCAAAATCCTGGCAGACCACCCATCTCGTCCTAGCAATAGTCAGGGGCGCCCTGGCGGTTTAATCGATGTTTCGGATTACGATGGGAAAACCATTGTTGTCGGTGACATTCACGGCAGTATAGAGAATCTAAATGCTATAGTCGCTCATGAGGGAAACGATAAAGATCTTTCCGCAAAGCGTACCCAAATGATTTTGGTCGGCGATGTGGTCCACAACGATCAAGTTGGGCAAATGTTGGAAATGGAGTCATCCCTCCAAACCTTGGAACGAGTAGTTGAATTAATCCTTGAGTTCGGTCATCAAATCATTTATTTACGAGGTAATCACGATACATTTGACGAGCGACTTGCGAAAAGCGCAATAAAGCAGGGGCTCGAATTTAAAAAATACATTACGGCGCAGCGAGGGCTTGAATATCTAGAGTCAGTTGATAGACTGTTTAACGGATTGCCGATGTTCGTAATCGGAAACGGATTTGTTGTAACTCACGCTGGACCAGTTCGCAATGGCGCAACCCGTCAGGAAATTATCGACGTTCACGACAATCAGGATTATTATCACCAGCTCATGTGGAACCGTCTTCAGGAATTCCGCGGTGGTGCTCGCAGCCTCAAGGAGTATGATGAAGAAGATCTTCGCAACATGCTGCGGAAAATGAAGCTCGACGAAATGACTCCATTTATCGTTGGCCACAATCCAATGTGGCAGACCGGCAACAAAACAGGGATCTGGCGAGATATAATCGGAATCAAGGGTCACTATATTTTATATTGTAATATTGGCACCGATGGACCCTATTTACTGATCCACCAAGGGGAGATAACCTCCAAATTCGCCGTAACCAAAAAAACACAGGAGACATGGTATGTCGGAAAAAGATGACAACATGCTTATTGCTGACACAATAAAAGATGCGGCTGTCCGAAAGTTTCTGTACCTGGATAAGACACTTTTCAGCCTGATCGATGAGCTAAGCACAATCAAATTCTCCGACATTGGAGACGATGCCCTTGTTCCATTCAATGCAAAGATCAGAGGATATACGGGGGCCCGTGATGAAGAAGGAAACGAATGGCTACTCAAGGAAATCCCTAAAAAAGAAGCCCGAGAACATAAGATTCAGGAAATTGCGTACTATTTCGATTTTGTCATGAAAACTCCCGCAGCGCCGACCATTGTGTATCAAAAGGACGGAAAAACCTTCCGAGCCACCAAACACATAAGCAGCGCTATGCAGATTTCCAGTTATAACTATCTAGAAAATCCATTTCTGAAGATGATTGCCAATGATCTAATTAATCGCTGGTTGTTTTTTGATGAGGACCGTAATCCAAATAATTACCTTGTGAAACACGACAGCGATACAAACCCATATATCATAGTAATCGACTATAATAAGGCGGATTTAGAAACCCCCGGAATGAAAATTTCTGGGACAGATGATAAATTCGGCTGGCATCGAGAGGAAAAAACACGTTTTCTCACTCTTTTGAAACCGGAAAACTTCCAAAAGCTTAGCATTGGTGACTTCGAACAGCGTCTTCAGATCATGATGCAGCATGACGATGATTGGATTCGCAGTTTCTGCCGCAAGGTATTTTCAAGCTCAGTTATACCACAAGCTGATGTTCAGTCACTCAGCGAGGAAATCAGTCAAAACCTTATAGAACGGCGAAATTATCTTAATACATATTTTCGGAAGTGGTTTCAAACCCGTAATCTCGAAGCGGAGAAAGAGATAGATGACCGTTATGCGGGTTTAGGACAATCTTTTCTTGATTATTATAAGCGGAAAACATAAATGGGCAAAACGGTATCAAAAAACACGAATGTCAATAATTGCTACCTCTTAGAACGACGGGTCGCTTCAAACGATGTTTATTCATTATGGCTGGCTAAAGCAATATTTTCTCCGAATATGTTTAATCTTCAATTCATGGAGCGTGGTGTACATAGCTTTAACCAATCTGAGGTACATTCTCTTCAGCTTAAGCTGCGGGAATCTCTTAAGCGAGGATCCATCCACCTCATGATTCCCATAGAATTCGGACCTTTTGAAGATCGCCTGTACTTTGCCAGTCAGGTTATTGAAGGTATGAGTTTGTCGGAGGTATCAGCTAAGAATCCTAAACTGAGTTTCAGCGATAACCTCATGCTGCTTTCCCAATTGGTTGAGGCCCTTCATGAGCTGGAATCAGTAGGGCTATCCCATGGCATGCTCAATCCCGAAAGCATACTGATTCCCAGTTCAGGTTTGTCAAATAGTGGTCTGAAGCTAAGCCTGATTGGACCAGGGCTTTTACATGAACAAAATTGGCGGGACGATCTGCCTGAATCTATCGCAAGGTACTTGCCAGAGCCTGGCTTAACACCCGTACAGCGGGACATCTATTCTCTGGCCGTAATTATTCAATCCTTTTGTGAAGAAACCGATGAAGATTACCCGCTAAAACACCAAAAACTCCTTCGCTATCTCGAGGATCTTAAGAAAAACTGTAGGCAATTCAATCATTTCTCTGAAGTGAGTTTTGACTTTTACCGCTTGTATAGCGCACAGGAAAGTCATTCGATTTATCATGAGCATGCCGATGCTCTGGCGGAACGGGGAAATACCAGCTTTATTAACCTGTCCACCGAAATCAAAGAGGAAGTTGAAGATCTGGAAGACTTGTCTGAAAACGTCATTGTGTATCAAAAAAATATGCCTCGCTACGCACAAGGCTTGGAAAAGTCAGAATGGTTGGACCATAGCGGAGAACCAGAATATCACCAAGTCAAGAAACCTGCAGATGAAACCGATAATGCACAAGCCGTTTCCAGACCGCCGTCCGACGATACCAAATCAGCTGATCGACGTGAAGAACCAGACATTACACACCGGAAGCGGGGAAGAGCTTCTCAATTGGTTAGGCGAACCATCGATTTCTTCAAAAGGCTATTTCAGATCGGTCATCGATCGAGAAGCGACCAAACGTCACCGGCGGATGCCAGCATAGAAAAGACACACAATACAATCCCAGCAGGCAAACAAACTGACGAATCAATCACTCTTGTGGATAACCACGAGGAGAATCAGGACACCTCAGCTTCAACAGAAATATCCAGTGATGAAACGAAATCTATTCTCGATGAACCAGAAGAACGGGACGATGAATATCGAACCGACCAGATAGAGGTTGAAGAACATTTTCAATCGTATGATCGCAGTGCGACAGATTTTATTTTCCACACATCCGACTCTGATGGCATCCATGATTCCAGCGATTCGCAACGAGCGTTAGCAGAGCGTGAGGCTGATCGGAAAACCCAGATCACCTCCAATACATCTCGTTCAACAGCTCTGAATCAGGATGAAAATTCCATCGCGAACCGCAAAGGAAATTTCGATGATTCTCTTGCAGGCAGTACTGAAGAACCTGTGGATAGAGAAAAATTAGATCTAACCAAGCGAAATAGAAATGAATCTGTGGAGAACCAGGAATCTCCTTCGGAACAGGATCTAATATCCGATTCCACAATTCCAGAAAAATACGACACTTCAGCAAGATCCGATGATTCTCTAACAATCCAGAGCGATACTGCGGAAACTCTACCCCAGAGCGAGCCTGCGCGTAAGCAAACCGGGAATCTATCATCGGATAATGCTATAAAACGGCATGACGATTCATCTTCGGAAAGCAGCAAGCAGCGCTTGCGTCGGAGCTTCTTTCAACGTCTCCTTGATTTTTTCAAGCGATTCTATTCTTGATCCCTACTAAACGATGTGATTAATGAAAAACCCGACCTGCAAGTATGCCAAGCCGGGTTTTTAGAGTCGATCTCTTAAGCGGGTACCGCTACTGAACCTGTACAGTTGGTTCTATTTCGGTCTCACGAAAATCTTCGATCTGGAGTAGATTATCAGGAATAGCTTCGTTGAGGGACTTGGTCATATCCAGGAATTTTCCACGAATATTATTCGCCTGACTCGCCACTGAGATGATTTTCTGGTCTTCTTCTGGCCGGCCCGGATCGACAAGGTCGGCGATCTTGTCAAGTATGAATAAGATATTTTGATTCAATGGATAAAGTTGATTTTCGCTTTCTACCAAATGTTTCCCCAAAACATTAACTTCGTTATCCGTCAATGGAAATACCCGGTATCCCTCGATGGGATTTTTATAGTTCTTCAAGATTAGACCGAGGAATACCAAGAGGCTTTTCTCGTAAATACCGCCTCGCTTCGCCCGAGCCATTGAATCAAAACATTCTTTTATGATGTAAAAGTTCGGTTGAACATCATCGAAAAAATGCACGGGATCTGCGTCTCCAATTAAGGCATCGATTACATACTCATTTTTCATTTCTATGATTCGAAGATAGAGGGGATAATTATCCGGGTGAACACCAACCATACGCATATAATGGGCAATAAGGATTGTTGCATTAACTCCTTGCACTTCATTCAATGCAAAAATTCTATTCAAGAAACTCAATTCGAGCTTATCAAGGTCTTCTTGACCCCAGCCCCTTTCTTCCCAGGTTTTCATATAACTACTCCTTCAGGCTCATATGTATTGTAGAAAAAAAAGGCGGTGCGGTTCTCACACCCACACCGCCTTTCGCGTTTTGAGGAAATACGTGCTTTTACTCGTCTGCTTCCGCATCGGCAGCGTCTGGAGCTGCTTGTCCGTCCGCTTCTTCTAGAGCTACCTGTGCCCGAGGTTCCAGCTCTGGGTCAAGATTCGGCTCGGTCTTCAACAAGACGTTGGGAATGATATCTACCAGACGTTTTGTAGAGTCAAAGAAGTTGTTCCGAATATTGTGAGCATGAACTGCAAGATCTTCCATTTCCTCGTCCTTCCCAACTCCTTCTAGAGCAGATATTTTGTCTAAGACATCTAGAATGCTCCGATTGAGTAGATCATCCTGACCTTTTTCCTCAATCAGGTGTTTTCCGAGGCTGTTTATATTCGAAATCGTTGGTTGATAGATATTATAGCCATCTAAAGGATTGTTGTAGGTTGCTTGAAAAACCCCAAGAATTATACCAAGAGTCTTGGAATAAATCTCTGCGGGATGGTATTTCGCCAAGAAACTAAAACACGTCGCAACTATGAAGAAATTCGGTTGAATCGAACTCATAAACAGAAACGGGTCGCGAGTTCCCAGCAGTGAATCGATAACATGATGGTTGCGCACCCCCAATACCTTCAAGAAAATCGGGTAATTGCTACTGGTGATACCAATGCTATTCAGATACGCCGCATAGGTCATAGCAGCCTCAACGGATTCTGTGGTACGCACGCCCATCAACCCCCGTAGGAGGTTGTATTCGATTTGTGCGATATCAGCTTTGCTCCACGTCTCTTTTTTGTCGAATAATTCTTTCATGTATTCATCTCCTTACTGATATCTCGCTTACACGAATACCTTGCCCGGTGCGATTTCCTTCGCGATGTAGTCCGATTTTACCAGCAGCACCTGTGGAATAATGTCTTCCATCTTCTTGCGTACGTCGAAGAAATAGGTACGAATGCTATTGGCTTGGCGAGACATTTGTTCTAGTTTGTCGCTCTCGGAAGTTCCTGCGAGCGAGCCGAGGCGATCAAGAATGTCAAGAATAGTCCTGTTATTCGGATCGTCCTGGCCAAGTTCCTTGTTTAGATGCTTCCCGAGATTATTCACATCGTTGATGCTTACATTGTAGGTACGATACCCATCCTTAGGCGAGCTGAACGTCGCTTGAAGGACTCCCAGTACTATAGCCAAGGTCTTAGGATAAATCCCTCCGGGATGCCAGTTGGTACAAAGTTGAAAAGCATTTAACAGCAAATAGCTGTTTGGTTGGATAGAGCTGAGAAGTAGGAATGGATCCTTGTTTCCTATCAGCGAATCAATAACCCAGTGGTTTTCCACTTCCAGTAAGCGGAGGAATAGTGGATAATTATCATTGGTCAGTCCAGAGAGCCGCAAAAACTGGGCGTAACTAATAGATGCTTCTACTGCCTCTACAGTACGTGCACCAATCATCCGCTCGATGATATTTATCTCAACCTCCATTATTGATTCTTTGCTCCACGCATCATCAATAATTTTCCTTTGTTGTTCATCCATGCAATTCCTCCTGATTCAAATCATCTGCTATTGCTGTAACAAGTAAAAGTATCGAAAACCCATGATACTTTGTCAAATTTCTAGGATAAAAAAAATAAAATTTAACTCCGAGCATCCTTCAGAATGAAAACTTGAAAGATGCTCCGATAACCTGTCGAAATCATAACGCTGTTTTCAACCCGATATCATCAGACAGATTCAAGGCCTGAGCCTTACATTCCTTACTGTAATGTGTCATCTCCATACCCGCTATTTTCGAGTATCTATACTGCACAATTATGATAACCTTTCTTATGGAAAACGGCAAAGTTATGCTCGTCCGCAGGGATACGAAAGAGAAAATTCTCATGGACGCCGACGAAGTCGCAGCGGCCATTCCCGGAATTCTGGAGGATATCCAAAACGGCTTATTCAAGAGAACGAAGCGAAAGGGAAACCTGTATTTTCTTCAGGCAGCCGGCGAAGCATATGGCGGTTTTCGCCCGGGCGTCTTAAGCCGCCGATCATCCGCCCTCGACTGTTCGAGCAAAATCGTGCAGCCACTCCTCTAAATTCGTATATCCGTCGCCGTCAGAATCCCCATTCGGTGACGCAGGCAGGGTCAGGCTACGGATGAAGGGTGTTGAGGAGGGATATCCTCCGACCTCATCCTGGCTATCGATAATTCTTCCGGTACGGGAAGAAAGATCTGAGATGATCCGCTGATCAATTGAATCGCGAGCAGAAGGATATGCACCGGAAGTATTAATGAGCTCTGCTTCAAGTACTGCCGTTGAAAGCAGTGTCATCGGCAGGATATCAACAGGTGGATTCGGAACTTTCACTTCCCGTATCGTCGGTGACGGGCTAAAGGGCACAAGGACCCCGGCATCTACAACATTATCTGCAAGAAAGAGCCTGATATCATCATTGGTCTCATTTCCCCGCCAGATATATTCGTCACCGGCAGAATCGGTTCCAGGAATAAACACGTTTTTCCGAATGGTAGAAATCGAACTGCCGGAGTTTTCCCCATCGGAAAACCCGATGCCCTGGGTGCCGCCATTATAAATAAGATTGTTCGCGATATAACTTGACGTGTCTCCTTTAAGAAGTGGGTTTCGACGCATATTGTGGGCAAATATATTTCCGATAACACTGATCCGCCGGGAATGATCGCCAATTAATAAACCTTTCGAGTGCTCGCCTTTGGGATGGAGGGATACACTTAAATTCTCGGCGATAATGTTATGAGAAAAGGTAACATCCCGAACCCCTTCATACCAGGTGCTCATGCCCTCGTCGATTGCCCAGCTTACCGAACAATGATCGATCACCACATTGAATACAGCCGTTTCTCCCCTGGGGTCTCCTACGACGGAAATACCGTCCCGGTTTTCCGGATCTTCGCCTTCGGAGGTATCCCCTGGCCTGACCCGGATATGCTGAATCAAAACATCATGAGTATGTATGACGATTCCGGCTCCCACCAGCGTGATACCTGGATCGGGAGAAGTCTGACCTGCCAGGGTGAGGTAGGGTTCGCTTACGACGATACTTTCCTCCAGTTCTATGATGCCGCCTACTTCGAACACCACCGTTCGAGATCCTTCGGCTGACAACGCCGCGGCGAGGGATCCCGGACCATCAGCATTGAGATTGCTTACAACGAAAACTGCTCCACCCCTACCGGCCCGGGTTGACGTTCCGAAACCCTGAGCACCGGGAAAAACGGCGAGTTCACCAGTCAAATCTCTGTATGGGTCGAACGGAGTCTGGACAGGAGTGAATAGACGACAGCTGAAGGCGCATAAAAGGATGATTGCTAAACCGAAATATATGAGACCCTTAAACACATCGACTAGGTTTCGTTCTCGTTTCATTGATCCTCCATCAAAAGTATAGTTCACCAATACGGACACTCCCACCAGGATTAACGCCGTAATCGCTATTGCTAACGTCGAAATTATGCGATTATCGTTGATTTTCCGCCCTTTTCCGGAGGACGCTCCGCTCCGGGAGGAGCGGCTGACTTCGTGGTACAAGCAAGATATTTGACACTACCTTACCAGTTCTTGTTCTTCAGGAAGTTGTTTCCAGATTTGAGCTGGGGATGTTCTAAGGTCCCTGACAGAAATAAATTTCATTCGAATCCTCTGATAAAATATCAGCTTATTGTCACTCAATTGTCTACAATAGAGATACAAATATTCTTTAATTAAAAACTGACCATGTTTCGACGAATGATATTTTTCCCGAGAATTAAGGATTCCTTTTGTGCTTCTACTTGTAAAATTAAGAATATCTTTTCATCAGTAAAAATTTCAGTGCGCTTCGATCCATTTACTGATTTTGAAATTTGTACTGAAACTGAAAATCTACCATTGGATAATTGCTGAGTTTTGGGTTGTAAAAGATAACCATCAAATATTTCTTTCAAATATAAACTCCAAAAAAAGTTGCAATGCTTGATATTTCTTAGATTTCAACAACGACTTGAGCCGTGAGCCGTGAGCCGTCATTGGCGCGCGTACTTGCTGGCGCAGCCAAAGCAAGGACCGTGACAGTAGGACTGGCAGTTGCATACGATTGTTATGCATATTCTTTATATTCCTTAACTACATCACGTATAAGATTTTCAATTTCGTTATATGAAAAGAGTTGAAAAGGATATTGAACCCCTCTGTTTGTATTCTTTTTGATAGAAATCAAAAAGGCAATAGCACATGATGCAGTTGCTTCGTAATCAGATTTTAATATTATACAAATATTCTTTTTAGAGGTTTTAAAAGAAAGCCCAATGGTTTCATCCATGTTTGATGACTTTCCATTGGTAAACAAACTACTTATTAGATTGTTCATATTTTCATATTTCAGTAAATTTAATAATCCTATCTTTCTTAATAGTGATATCGCTTTGTTAATTCTTTCATTCTTAAATGCAGTATAATAGTTAGACTTAATGCCACTCTTTTCTAGTATTTTTCTTTCAACGAAATCTGATAATCTTAAATCCCTTTCGTCCTTATCTGAATTACACAAAAATTTATTCTTTTTAGAAAATCCGGAAAAATTTGATATTTTATTTTCTTCCATATATTCTACATTTCTATTAAATATCTTTAGCATATCTGATACACCAGTTTTGCCATTTGAGCCATTTTTCGATTGAAGCAATCCAACATGTATGATCTCATTAGTTTCGATAGAGCAAAGATCTTTAGCAATAATTCCAGAAAGTCCTGGAAATAATCCACCAGTCAGCAATTGAATACTATCAGAATTGGTTTTTAAATTAGCAGCTCTTTCTAGAAAGTCAGAATCTACAGATAAATCAATGCTATTGATATCGTTTTTGATACAGATCTTTTGAATAAGTGGCTCTCGCTGCTGAAGAGCAATTACGACAGAACCAATATCACTTAAGCCGTTTTCTATGCTTGTATCAGATTCAATATCAATGACTCTTGTTTGTGGTTGTTTCCCATGTCTGAGTTCAATATCTTTACTTTGTTCTCTCAGTCTATATTTCTTATAATCAGATAATACAATATTGTCTATTCCAATCTTTTCAATTGCTTTTTCAACTATGAATTTTCCCAGTATTCCATTTGATCCAATTATGATTGTTTTTTCACTCAATTCTCCATCCTATTATTCTGAATATTGCTCAATACTGCATAGCGACCATTTGAGCGGCGAGCCGAAAATTGGCGCGCGTCCTTGCCGGCGCAGCCGAAGCAAGGACTGTGACAATAGGCGAATCGGTTCGAAGTCCTTGATATATGGCCCTAACTATATGCATCTTTTCGATGTTCGATATCAATAACAAACACCATGACACGTTCTTCTTCTATTTTATAGAATAGTCGGTATTTTCCTAATCGATATCGGTAATACTCCGAAAGCTCACCCTTGAGACGTTTAATATTTGGACCAAAGTATGGGTTCTTTTTCAATTGAGGATAGATATAGGAAGTGATTTTTGAATAGAGCGACTTGTATTGAGATTTCTTTATTTTCTTTTCAAATGATGCAGTTTCTGCAATCGAGAAATCGTTAGTCGACAATTCTATATTTCCCAGATTTAATCTCTGATTCTCCTTTCTTTAGTGACTTTACCAGGTCGCTATCTGTAAGAATATTTTCCATTTCTTCATCGGTGACGAAGGCTTCTTCAGAAATGTAGGACAAGGTCGCAAATTCAATAAAATTTGAGATTGATCTCCGGTCTCCTTCTGCAGCTTTTTTGAATATTGAATACGTGTCTTCATCAATTCGAATGGTTATTGTCTTGGACATTCATTCACCCTCTCTTTTATTCTATTTTATTCTAGCTGTTTATTGGTTTCAAGAGTTGATCATTTTTTGGGAATAGATAATATCTCATTTTTTGTGGATTTAAGGCGTGTATATATTTTAGTTCGTGAAGGTCGAATAATTTCATTACAAGCGTCAAGTTCAGGACAAAATGAACAATCTTCCAGTTTACGTTCGATACAACATATTTTTATTTTACACTTGGAGCAGGGTTCAAAAATGACTTCATTATTTTTACAGCCTAGACAGTTTATTTCGAATTTGGAAAAGTCTACAATGTGTGCCCATTTTTTATAGTTTCGATTCGTAAAGAATTAGCATCTTTAATTGTCGCAATATATGCTGGGCAGATACTACAGTTTTCGCCACAGTAAGCCATTCTATTTTGCATGCTTTCCTATGTCCAGATAACGAGGCTGTAGAAAAAGTCCCTGCAGCCAGCAATAATTCTACTCGGACAGGCCGTTATAGGCAAAGCATAAAATGGCCTTAGTTTAATAAAGCGACTACTCCACTCTGTGTTTCCGGATTGCACTGGGAATCTCAAGTATGCCTCTCTTTCTTTTCTACTGCCAGCACGTCTTCAGCTTTTCTATATTGTGCACCAGACAAAACAACCGCCACTGGGTATTTACTTTTGTCTTCCCTCGCACCGTGAATCGGTTCAGACCCTTGGTT
>NZ_JBXWXS010000021.1:0-60455 GCF_059431795.1 Salinispira sp. | reverse complement strand
ATTGAAACGTACCTTCCGAAGACTCTCTGTTTCAAAAAATATTAATGTTGCGTGGATTGCGTCAGCGCTGGAGAATCCAAGTGCTTCTGCTTGGCAATACGGATGGAATGACGCGCTATCGCCATATCCAGGATAATCAGGAACAACCACACCATTACCTGCAGAAGCTAATAAATATGCCCAAGTTTTTTCTGAGAAATTTAATATTGATGGGGCTTTATTGGGCTCCAATATTGTGGCGTGATTTATTTCGATTAAGGGTATATCGATAACATCTTCATTTTTATTCTCGGGTATTAGCACCAAAGCAGAAGCTGCTATCGGATTTCCATTGATGTCTTCTGTCCAGTAATGAATTCGGTAGAAATGAATTTGATTATTTGAGTTGTTTTCGTTTATAAAAGGATTTACAACCCCCTCAGTTACTCGTTCGAATAGTTCTTCGCCTATGAACTCCTCAAATCCAGTTGATTGAAACTCTTCTAGCATAATTGGTGCTACTGAGGTAATACCCATAGGTATTGCCTCAATAAGCTCTCCTCTTTGAGCATCAGTATGACCATAAAAAGGAATATGATCTACTAAATCTAAACTGAATCGATAACTCGGTTCAGATGCACAGCTCATCAATAATATAAACAGCCATCCCAATTTAACCATGGAATCTATATTTGTATTATCAGTTTTGAACATTATTCCCTCTTCTTTAGTATTTTTCCTCTTGAGAAGGAATTTACCTATTTTACACATAACATATTCTATCCCAGATTTATTTTGTTAATCAATCTTTAATTAATCTTTTTGTGGTAAATATAGAGTAATATCCAATATTGATGTTTCACAGTCTATTTTTGCTACTGATATTCGTCAGTAGTCAATCAATCCGAGCAATCCTCCGGTGTATGTACTGACGTTGTGTATGAATAACTCTGGAGGCTTGAAAATGCATAAAAACATTAATCCTGAATATCGGGTATTGCTGAAAAAGCTGTATAAAGTCGGGGATAAATTCTTGAAATATTATGAGCATTGGGTGTGGATGTTCAATAATTATCGCATAAGTGGCCTTGTTGATGGGGACTTCGAGACCCAACTCGAATCATGGATTAATTACATGGGACCGCATAAGGAGGAATGGCAGCTCGACCAGGCCAGAAAAGCTGTGAGTATCTATCGTAGGCATTTTCTTCCCAATGATTTTGAAGGTAAGGGTTCGCATATCCAATCTGAGATGAACTGCAAGCAATCAGAAGTAACGGGAAGGCCTGCAAATCCTGTTAAACAGGACCCGATCATACCGGCGAGGGAGGAAAACAATCATCGTTCATACGATCAGGCAGCTTCCTTCGATGATTGGCTCATACTTGAAACCGAAGCAACCAAGGAACTGCGTTTGCAGCAGAAGTCATACAGCACCGAGAAAGCGTACCTCTACTGGCTGCGCTATCTCAAATATCACACCAAAGAAAAGCCGGTTTCAAAACTGTGTGAGCAGGATGTTCGCGACTTCCTCACATATCTATCTGTGGAAAAAGGAATAGCGGCATCTACTCAGAAACAGGCTTTTAACTCTCTGTTGTTCGTGTACCGGCATATCCTTCATCTCGATATAAACGATCTTCAATCGGTTATCCGGGCGAAAAAGAAGCGCAGATTACCGGTTGTTCTCAGCTTGGAAGAGATTTCAAAACTTGTGGAAAATATGGATCCGCCGTACTCGCTTATGTGCAAAATCATATATGGTGGTGGTCTGCGGTTGAATGAGTGTGTGAATTTGCGCGTCAAGGATGTACAGTTGAATGAATGTGTTCTTACTGTGCGCTCTGGTAAGGGTGATAAGGATCGCCAGACCCTGCTCTCACAATCATTAATTTCAGATCTTGAGAAACATCTCAATGGAATACGGGCGCTATATGACCTTGACCGGAGGGAAAACCGGAACGGAGTGGCATTGCCGGGAGCCTTGGAGCGAAAGTATCCGGATGCGGGCAAAGAATGGGCTTGGTTCTGGCTTTTTCCGGCAAAGAAGCTGTCGGTTGACCCGAGGAGTGAGATTGTCCGACGGCACCATATTTACCCGGGATCCCTTCAGAAGCGTTTTAAAACCGCGTTGGGTGAAAGCTGTATCCCGAAGCAGGCAAGTGTTCACAGCCTGCGGCACAGCTTCGCCACCCACTTAATAGAAAATGGCTACGATATCCGTACAGTTCAGGAACTCCTTGGCCATTCAGATGTGTCAACAACCATGATCTATACCCATGTGGCCACAAAGAATAAGCTTGGTGTGGTAAGCCCCGCGGATCGACTCTAATTGTCAGGCTGCCGAAATCAACATGCCTACCATCAACATATCGCTATCGGACGAAATCCCTTTCCCTGCTGGTGCTGGGATATTTCCAATCACCCTTTTCCGGTCATCCTTTTCCGATCACGTGCTGGGATATTTCCGGTCACCCTTTTCCGGTCCCCCTTTAGCCGTCGCAGCTTTTTCCACTCTACAGATAAAATGCAACAACCGTCATTATTCCAATAAAAACGATCTCGAAGCCGGTGTTAATCATAAACACCTGCTTGTTGGTCTCTCCCCAGAGGACGGATTTGACCGTATTGGCGATGCCGAAGCCAAGATAAACTACTGCAGTAAGGATCAGTGCAACTCCAAGTGAGGGAACATAAACCAGGTTCAGAAAGAGATCCAAAACGTATCCGAAAATAAAAGCGAAAAGCAGAGAGTATGCATAGCCAGAGCCCGCAGTCTTCTGCATATCTTCCATTTTTCTGGAGTCATCGGGGGCAATACCCATACCGACCATCCAGGCTTTTCCGAAGAGCGGTCCGTACCAAAGCATACCAAGCACCATATTTAGAGCGCCGGCAATAAATATCACCCATATATTGACATTCAACATATACACACCTCCTGTAAACATGCAGCACTCGTACTATTCTGAAAGACATTTAATCTACTGCTTGGCATCAATTGTACTGGGAAAATCACGTAAACTAAAGATGGGAATTATCTCCCCATGCAGGCGGTCCGCGGTTCTGGGAGTTTGAAGTCCCCATTCAAGACAGTTAAACAACTCCACCCGTCTTTGTGCAGGTTATTGTTTAACCCTTTGAGATAGTATTTTCGTATACATATCCGTTTTCCAAAATAGCTCCGCATTTTTGGAAAACGGGGCATCGGGCAGGCCCGCCAGCTGTCTTCCGCTGCTTCCCAACTTCAGACATCCTGTCGGCTCCTTCCATGCCGCCTGCGTCGCTAAATCACCATCCCTGGTGATTTGCACTCCCTATTCGGTCGGGCCAGGACCTGCGCTTCAAGTCCCTCCCGGTGTACCCACAAAAAAAAACCCTCCGCGATCCTTCGGATCACAGAGGGTTTTTTGATGGGCGAAGAGGGACTTGAACCCCCGACATCCTGCTTGTAAGGCAGGCGCTCTCCCAGCTGAGCTATTCGCCCGTGCTTATGCCGGCTATCGAAGTGCTGATCTCTGGTTCCTCTGAGCCAGCTGTCTTAGCGACGAGGAAGAACATACCAGAGGCGGGTAAGTATTGTCAACGCTCTTTTACAATTTTTTTGAAGTTTATTACATTGTGTTTGCCCGGGCTCACGTGGTAGTATCCTGAGGAAATTGCGACGATTGTGCCGGATTATTTCAGCCCCCATCTGCTTCCCCCGAATGGGGTTGAGGGCAGCATGTACATATTACTTTTCATCCTGGAGTTGTACAGATTATGAGTTCAGAACATATCAGAAATATCGGAATTATGGCCCATATTGATGCGGGCAAGACAACCACCACAGAGCGAATTCTTTTTTATACGGGAAAGAGTCACCGTATCGGTGAAGTTGACCAGGGTTCTGCCACCATGGACTGGATGGCTCAGGAACAGAACCGGGGTATCACCATCACATCTGCAGCAACGACATGCTTTTGGAAGGATTATCAGATTAATATTATCGATACTCCGGGACATGTGGATTTTACCGCCGAGGTGGAGCGTTCCCTCCGTGTGCTTGACGGTGCTGTGGCGGTGTTTTGCGCTGTGGGTGGTGTTGAGCCCCAGAGTGAGACGGTGTGGCACCAAGCTGACAGCTACGAGGTGCCCCGGATTGCCCATGTAAACAAGATGGATAGGATCGGAGCCGATTTTTATGCGGTGATAGATGAGATGCGCAGCAAGTTCAAATGTAATCCTGTGGCGTTACAGATCCCCATCGGAGCGGAGAATGAGTTTGAGGGTGTTATCGATCTAATCCGCATGAGGGAACTGCATTTTTCCGGACCCGAAGGGCGAACCATCGATGAAAAACCGATCCGGGAATCCATGGCCGGGCAGGCCGCAGAGTATCGGGAAAAGCTCCTGGATGAGCTGAGCCAGCATTCGGATCAGCTTACCGAGCTGTTTCTCGAAGGTGAGGATATTCCAGAGGAGCTGATCCATTCATCGCTGAGAGATCAGACCCTTGCCCAGACGCTCATTCCCGTAACCTGCGGCGCTTCCCTGAGAAACATCGGCGTACAACCCCTCATGGATAATATCATCTCGTATCTGCCCGAGCCCACCGACCTCCCCCCCATACCAGGCCGTCATGTCAAAAAGAACGAGCAGGTATTGGTTGAGCGAAGCAATGATGGAGATCCGCTGGCGCTGATTTTCAAAATTCAATTTGACCCCAATGCCGGGGCAATGTGCTTTTTCCGGGTGTACTCCGGCGAGTTCACATCGGGAAAAGCGGTCTACAATATCAGCAAGGGCAAGCGGGAACGGATCAACAGGATTTATCGAATGCATGCCAATAGTATCGACCAGGTGGACAGCATCAATGCCGGAGATATCGGGGTGATTGTAGGCTTCAAGCTTGCCCAAACCGGTGACACCATCGGCAGCGAGGGGCATCAGATTCTGCTGGAACAGATGCATTTCCCCGAACCGGTAATATCTTCCGCCATTGAACCCCGAACCCTCAGCGACAGAGATAAGCTAAAGAATACCCTGGATCTTCTGGCCCGGGAGGATCCAACATTTTTCTGGAAAGAGGATGATGATACCGGAGAACTGATCATCCGCGGGATGGGTGAATTGCATCTTGAGGTGATGACCACACGGATCAAGGACGATTACAAGGTGGATGCCAAGATGGGGAAACCCCAGGTAACCTATCGGGAGAGCATTACTGCCGAAGTAACACACAGCGAGAGCTTCTCTAAACTTGTAGCCGGTAAGGAACAAACGGCGGGCGTTACCATCCAAGTAAGCCCCGCAGGCCGAGGGGGAGGCAACTCTGTAACATCCATGCTCAGCGATGACTCAATTCCCGGTGAAATGAAAGCCGCTGCCATGCGTGGGCTGGAGACCAGCCTTGGGGGAGGTATCCAGTTCGGTTACCCCTGCATAGATATCAATGTAAAACTGATTGGCATGAATTTCGATCCTGAGACGTCCACTGAATTCGCCTTTGAGGCTGCAGCCAGCATGGCGTTTGACAAGGCCACCGGCGATGCCTCGCCGGTAATGCTCGAGCCGGTGATGAAGATCGATATTATCGCTCCTAAGGAGTTTATCGGAGATGTGGTCTCCAGCATGACTAAACGGGGCGGGATAGTACAAGAAATAGAGAGCCGTGCAAGCGTTGAGCATATTCATGCCCAGGCACCCCTGGAGAAGATGTTCGGATATTCCACCGGCCTTCGTAGCATTACCCAGGGACGGGGTACCTTTGCCATGGAATTCAGCCATTTCCAGCCCCGCAGCTGATATGTAGGCAGATGAACATGCCGGAAGAAAAAAATGCCGGAGGAAGAGGAACATGCCATGGGAGAAACCGGAGCCGACGGGGAAGGTGGCACCAGAGCCCGTATTCTTAACACGTCTATCAGCTTGTTTGCCGACAGGGGGTATGCGGCCGTTTCAATAAGCGAAATTTGTGAAAGCTGCGGCATTACCAAACCCAGCTTATACTACCATTATCAGGGCAAGCAGGGGCTTTTTCAAGCCGCATGTAACCATGCTCGGAAGCTTCTCATGAACGCCCATGGAGATACATTCACCTACCGCGGGGACATTATTTTGGATGTTGAGCGGCTTTTTTCCGCCTTCCACCGTTTCAGTATTGATTTTCCCGAAGCTCACCGCCTGCTATTCGCCCTTCTGTTTTCCGATCCTCACAGCCATGAAAGGAGGCTGGGGGGAGAAACGGCCGAAGCAGTACAAAATGCCATTGACCTGTTTTTCCATTCAGCCGCCGGTGGGCACGGGAACCTCAACAATAAGCTGAGCATCCTGCCGGTGAACTTTTTGGGTACCGTGTGGGCGTTCACCCGGCTGTCGGCCCCGGAAGCCGGAGAGACGGAGCTGCAGCTTGCGGCTAAAACATTTCTGCATGGAGTGTTCTCGTGATCTGCCGCCGGGGCTGTGCCGCATGCTGCATAGCCATTTCCATTTCATCACCAGTTCCCGGTATGCCCCATGGAAAGCCCGCAGGTGTACCCTGCGTCAACCTGAATGAACACCTGGACTGCCGGATTCACGGGTCCTCGGAATATCCTGAAGTTTGCAGGAAGTTCACACCCCGGCGTGATATGTGTGGATCGCATCGGGATCAGGCTCTTACTTTTCTTACCCGTCTTGAACATGATACCAATCCCGGTTCAGGCTGATTTCCTGACTACACTCGTGCCGCCGGGAATCGGGGGAACGGGACTGCTTACCTACCTGTGGCCTAAATTGCTCGGTATGCTGGAAAAGTGATGATTAGCTAAGGCTATTGACCTTACCTACCGTTCGGTATATATTTTTGTTGATGAGGCTGCGACGGGATCCTTATGGATGTGCGCAGTTTTACCGGTCTTTACAGGCCATCGAAAAATAGGAGAGACTATGCAGATGACACAACATGCGCTGGCCCGGCATGAAGGGCTGATTTATCATGTATTTCCCCTGGGGCAGACCGGAGCGGCAAAGAGCAACCGGGAGGCCTTCAGTTCCGCCAGGAGCATCCGGGAATTTGCCGGTTGGATTCCCCATTTGAAAGATATGGGAGTGAATGCCGTGCTGTTTGGTCCCCTCACCCATTCTAACAGCCACGGATATGACACGGTGGACCTTCTTGCTATCGACCCCCGTCTGGGTACACGGGAAGATGTAAAATGGCTCATTGACCGCCTGCACGAATCGGGCATAGCCGTAGTTCTTGATGCGGTGTTTAACCACGTTGGCCGGGACTTTTTCGCCTTTCAGGATCTAAAGCAACACCGGGAAGACTCGCCTTATGTAAACTGGTTCGAGGGGGTAAACTTCGGGGAGGACTCCCCGTTCTCCGACGGATTTTCCTACGCCACATGGGACGGTCATGCCTCGCTTGTGAAGCTCAATGTTCTCAACCCGGAGGTACAGAAATACCTCTGGTCCGCTCTGGAGTTTTGGATTATGGAGTTGGGGATCGATGGCTTACGGATGGATGCGGCGGATGTCATTGCCCCTCAGCTATGGCCGCTACTGAGGAACAGAGCCGATGAAATGTACAAAGCACGTACCGATAATGTGGGAAGGCCTCCCTTCACCCAAGGGGGGTTCTGGATTATGGGTGAAATGGTGTTCGGTAATTATGCCGATATCTGTGCACCGGGACTGCTTGACAGCATTACCAACTATGAGTTGTATAAGGGGCTTCACAGCAGCCACAATGACGGGAATTATTTCGAGCTCGCCTGGACGTTGAAGCGTCAGTTTGGCGAACAGGGCATCTACCGGGATCTTAACCTCTACACCTTCGCCGACAACCACGATGTGAGCCGCATCGCAAGCATCCTGGAGCGCCCGGAACATATCTACCCCCTGCATATTCTTCTGTTCACCGTTCCCGGCCTGCCCTCCCTCTACTACGGCAGCGAAACCGGCGTTCCGGGCCGCAAGGGCAGCGACGATTGGGAACTGCGGCCTTTCCTTGACCACTCAGGCCTTAAGCTCCAGGGAAGTCATGGAGACCTTCTGTATGAGATTACCAGACTGCGGGAGATCAGGGCTCAGGCCCCCGCTCTCAGGGAGGGTGACTACCGGGAATTGTCGGTGGATCACCATGTGTTTGCCTTTTCCCGGGTTCTGACCAATGACGGGGAACGGGGTGTTCAGGACGAATGCATTGCGGCGGTGAACTCGGATGATCAAAGCCGAAGGGTGTCCATACCCGCAGAATTGCTCAATGGAAACCGGTACCGGGACCTTCTCAACGGAGGCGATGAGTTCGGCGTGTTCACCGGCGAAGACGGAAGAAGGGTCCTGGAGCTGGAGGTTCATCCTTCCTGGGGTGTTCTCCTCCAACGAATCGAATAAGCGGATCGAATAATCCCGGAAGACTTCCTCATATTTCTGCCTTCCATATATTGCTGAGTGCCCCGGATTTCTCCGGGGCGTCTCATCAAAATCTCACATTCCCGGATTTTTTATTTGACAGCAGTATGAAACGGGTGGAAGATTTATGTAACACCATGTGACTTTGCACCTGCGGAATGCGGGTCTTGTGCATCTCTATGAGACCTGCTGGTGGGGTACGCCGGCGGGTTGAGTTTTTATCCCTCTTTTCTGGTTCACCCCGCCTTCAGCGGAGTGCAGAAAAGGAAGGGATTATGAGTTTCAGGACCGAAGACATCAGAAATATCGCGGTCGCTGGCCACGGCGGTACGGGGAAGACGACATTTGTTGAGAACCTGCTTTTTGACGGCGGAGCCATAGACAAACCGGAGACAGTGGAGTCGGGAAAATCCGTAAGCGATTTCACCGATGAAGAGATTTCTCACAACATGTCTATCCACACCTCCCTGTCCCATATTTTCTGGAAGGATCATAAAATTAACATTTTGGATACTCCAGGTTCTGCGGATTTTGTAGGTGAAGTCGTTGCAGCCTTCAGAACTGCCGAAAGCGCAGTAATCATGGTCGATGCAGAAAGCGGTGTCCAGATTGAAACCATTAAGCTGTGGAGACGTCTTGAAGCCAGGGATGAACCCAGAATCGTTTTTATTAATAAGATGGATAAGGATCGTGCAGATTTTAACCGCTGCATTGAAGATCTGGAACAGAAGTTCGGCAAGCAATTTGTTCCTGTAACCATTCCCATTGGTAGTGGAAGCGACTATAAAGGGATTATCGATCTTATTCACATGAAAGCATATCTTAGCCCCGGGACCGGAAAAAAATCCAAACCTTCAGATATCCCAGCCGATCTACAGGAAATGGCTGCCGAGTATCATGAGAAGATGGTTGAAGCCGCGGCATTGGGAGATGACGACCTCACAGAGAAGTATCTGGAAGAAATGGATTTAACCGTGGAAGATGCAATCAAAGGACTGACAGAAGACCTGGTGGAAGGCAAAGTCGTCCCGGTATTCTGCGGATCTGCACTTCTTAACAGCGGCATCGCAGCAGTCCTGGATTTTTTGAATATCGCCGCTCCGGCACCCACCGGAATTGATGAAGTGCGATTCGACCTTGAAAAAAAAGAGCATCACACCCCCATCTCCCAGAAAGGGGAATTCAGCGGCTTCTGCTTTAAAACCAGTATCGATCAGTATGCAGGTAAGCTCAGCTTTATTAAGGCGGTTACCGGCTGCCTTTCCCCGGACCAGGAAGTCTACAATATTAGGGAACGAAAGAAGGAACGCATCAGCAAAATTTACATGAGTCTGGGAAAAAAGCTGGATGAAGTGGACAGCTTATGCGCCGGCGATTTGGGCATCATTTCCAAAATACCCACTGCGCACACCAACGATACATTCAGTACTGAAGATCACGAACTGATCTATAAACCCCTCCAGCTGCCCCAGCCGGTTCACAAGGTTGCCATCAGTGCGGGAAGCAAGAAAGATCAGGATAAGCTGGGTGAGCAGCTCCAACGCGCGGCGGAAGAGGACAAGACCATATCTCTGGATTTCGATACAGAAACCAAAGAGACCGTTTTTGCCGGAATGGGAGAGCTTCATCTGAATCTGATTTTCGAAAAAATCAAAACGGCCACCAAAATCGAAGTTATTACCAAAACACCCCGTATAGCCTACCGGGAAACCATTACACGACCGGCGGAAACCGAGTTCACCCACAAGAAGCAGACCGGCGGACATGGTCAGTATGCCAGGGTGAACATGAGGTTTCGTCCCCTGGAACGGGGTGAGGGTTTCGTATTCAAGAACGTGATTCGCGGGGGATCCATCAGCAAGGGGTACATGCCGGGAATTGAAAAAGGTTTGCTAGAGGCAATGGAAGAGGGACCTCTTGCAGGCTATCCCGTGGTGGATCTTGAGGCCGAGGTGTATGACGGAAAGGAGCATCCGGTGGATTCATCGGAAATGGCCTTCAAGATGGCGGCCAAAGGCGCATTGAAGGAGGCCTTTGAGAAGGCGGCTGCGAAACTTCTGGAACCATTCGTGGAACTGCATGTGTTCGTGGAAGATCAGTATATGGGAGATGTGCTCAGCGATCTCAGCTCCAAACGTGGACGGGTCCATGCTCAGAATGATCTGGGGGGAGGAATTATGGAGATAGTTGCCGAAGTACCCCAGGGGGAACTGATGCGCTATTCCATAGACCTGCGATCCATTACCAGCGGAACCGGAGGTTTCGAACTGGAGTTCTCACATTATGAACCGGTTACCGGTAAAATTGCAGAGAATATTATTGCTGAGGCTAAGGCCCTCAGTGAAGAAGAAGTTTAAGCGGCAGCTTTTACGTGCAACGCCCCCGAGGCCACGGCCTCAGGGGGCGTTTTTATCGCATGCAGTTATCTGCTCTTCACTTCTATGGTTGATTTTTCACCTACGCTCGCTTACCCAGCATTTACTCACGTTCGCCCATGGGAATAAACGGGCGTGCGCCCAGCACATTTTTATATGCCGGCCGGTAGATTCTGCTTCCCAAAGAAAGTTCCTCCAGCCGGTGGGCGCACCACCCTGCTATCCGGCTTACGGCGAAAATGGGAGTGAACAGCTCCTCGGGAATGCCGAGCATGCTGTACACAAAGCCTGAGTAGAAATCCACGTTGGGACTGATCACCTTCTCGTTATGTTTAACCTCCGCAAATGCTTTGGGGCTCAATTCCTGAATCAGCTCATAGAGGCCGTACTCTTCCTGTATTCTCCCACCCACATTTTCCGCAAGGCTTTTCGCCTTTTCTTTGAGCAGCACGGCGCGGGGATCACTTGCAGTGTAGATGGCGTGTCCCATTCCGTAGATTAAACCGGAACCGTCATGGGCTTTGCCTTGAAGGATCTTTTTCAGATAGCCCAGCACCTCTTTCCGGTTGGACCAGTCCTGGACGTTGTCTTTGATGTTGTTCATCATCTCACGCACCCGGTTGCTTGCTCCCCCGTGCCGGGATCCTTTCAGACTCCCCACAGCTGCTGCAATTGCCGAGTAAGTGTCGGTATAGGCCGATGTGACCACATGTACGGTGAACGCCGAATTGTTCCCCCCTCCGTGTTCGGCATGGAGCACCAAGGCAAGATCCAGAAGCTCCGCCTCAAGGTGGGTGTATTCGCCGGTTGGTCGGATCATATGGAGAAAATTTTGGGCGGTGGAAAATCCCGGGTTCTGAGCATGAATAATCAGACTTTCATTGTCGTAGAAGCGTCGCTTGGCCTGGTAGCTGTATGCCACCATTGCGGGAAATCGGGCAATCAGCTCGATACTCTGTCGAAGTACGTTGCGGATACTGTTTTCTTCCGGGTTGTCGTCGTAGCTGTAGGTGCCCAGGGTTGCCATTCCCAGTTTGTTCATAATATCGGGACTGGGGCTTCGAAGAATGATATCCTCCCAATAGCCCGGGGGCATGGTTCTGCGCCCTCCTATCAGTTTGATAAAGTCTTCGTGTTCTGTCCTGGAGGGAAGGCGGCCGAAAAGCAGCAGATAGATCACTTCCTCAAAACCGAAACGTCCCTCGCTTTGAAAGTTGTTAACAATGTCTTTAATGTTGATGCCCCGGTACCGGAGCCGTCCTTCCACGGGAATCTTTTCGTTTTCATCCAAAATGTAGCCGTGGACGTCACCGATTTCAGTCAGACCCACAAGCACCCCGGTACCGTCTTCATTCCGGAGTCCCCTCTTCACGCTATATTTTTGATACTCAGATGCATCAATCACCTGGGGGGTCTCGATGAGTACCGCATGGTCATCGAGAAATTGGGCTTCATTCATATTGAGATTCCTTCATTTTGGGATATTTATAAGTATACCACAGGGATTATTGCATGTATATACAGGTCGTTTTGCTCAAAATGTACGGCGGTAAAACAGTTCTCTGATAATATGCTTCTTGTTCAGCCCTTTTTGTTCAAATGCCGTTGAAGGCCGCCACTGAAGAGCATCTGCATAGCCGCCGTACTGGTTTTCCAGACCCGGGTGGGCGTCCAGATGCTCCTTCATCCAACGGGCATAATCTTCCCAGTCGGTCACCATATAGATGTATCCGTCCAGTTTCACCCGAGGTACCAGGAGCTTGAGAAAATCCTGCTGAATCAGCCGCCGTTTGAAATGGCGCTTTTTCGGCCATGGATCGGGGAAGAAAATATGTACACCGGAAAAGCTCTCCGGGGGAATCATATATTTCAGCACTTCCACCGCATCATGCTCAATTAGTTTCAGGTTGTTCAGCCCCAGGCTTTCGATCTTTGAAAGTACCGAGGCCACACCCGGTACGTGAACTTCGATTCCCAGATAATTAGTTCCAGGGTTGTTTATAGCCAGTTCAAGGGTGGCATGCCCCATGCCGAAGCCGATCTCCAGCACCACCTCGCCGGGGTGGGGAAACAGCCGTGCGGGATCGGTCTGTTCAGGTCTGAAAGAGATGCCGTGTACCGGCATGAGCCGCCGGTACGCATCTTCCCGCGTATCGCTCATGCGTCCTTTCCGGCGGACAAAGCTTCGTACCTGACGTCTACCGCCGCCGTCGTATACCGGCTGATGTTTTGAACTCATCTGAAATTACTCCGTATCATACCCGGTCATAATATGTTCCCGGATGTAGGACTGTACCTCATCCAACCGCTTCATTTCCCGCATAGATTTGGCCATTCCTTCACATTTTTCCGCACTAAGCCCGGCAACCCCTTCTTTCAGTTTCAGAATCCGTTTCGGATCAACGGAAAATTTCCGGATACCCGAACCGATAAAGAATGGTAGCAGGGCCGGATCGCTGCCAGCCTCACCGCATACCGAGAGGCTGGAGATTTTGTCTCCCACAGAATCACTGATACGCTGGATCACCCGGAGCACCGCAGGGTGGTAGGGTTTATACATCTGTTCCACCCGTTCATTGGTACGGTCAACCGCCAGAAGATACATTATCAGGTCGTTGGTTCCGATGGAGAGAAAATCGCTGATTTCCGCCAGGTCCCCGGCGATTTCCGCAGCGGCGGGAAGCTCAATCATCGCGCCCAGACGAGGGTCTTCGCAGAAATCCATCTTGTCCTTTTTCAGATCTTCCATGGAGCGGTATACCAGGTCCCTGGCTGCCAGATACTCTTCCACGCTGCTGATCATGGGAAACATAATTCCCACATTGTGGCCACAGCCCGCGCGGAGAATCGCACGGATCTGTTCGCTAAAAATGTCCTCGTTTCCCAGGGAAAACCGGATGCCCCGGTATCCCAGAAAGGGGTTGGCCTCCCGGTGCTCGGGATTGTAGCCGATAAGCTTATCTCCGCCCACATCGAGGGTCCGGAAGAGCACCGGTTTGTTTCCCATGGGCTCAAGCACCCTGCGGTAAATGCCCGTCTGTTCCTCTTCCGATGGAAAATCGTTTCGCACCAGGAAGGGGAATTCGCTGCGGTAGAGTCCGATCCCCTCGGCTTTCTGCTCAACCGCATACTTCACATCCTGTACCAGGTTTACATTTGCGTGTATTTCCACAGAAACATGGTCGATGGTCTTGCTCCGTTCAGGAATGTCGATGCGGACTGCAGGTTCTGGGAGTTCATCAGCTTTCAGCTGACGAAACTCATCCAGGGCGGCCTGCCGGGGGTTCACAAAGAGCTTGCCCCCTTCCACATCAATCACCAAAGGAACTTCATCCTCCAGCTCCAGAATGCCAAGTTCTTTTACGAAAATGGCCGGTAAATTCAGGCTTCGGGCAAGAAGGGCTACATGAGCGGTTTCACCGCCTCCGAGCATTACCAGTCCTTCCGCTTTCTCGGCGGCAAATTTTACCACCTCCGACGGAAAAATATCTGCTGCCACAATAATCTGGCCGGAAAAATCCCGGCGAATATGGTGCCCCTGGTAATTGAGGTTTCGCACCAGTCTATGTCCCAGATCCAAGACATCCTGGGTCTTCTCCTGTACCCTCGGATTGGACTGGGAGGCGAACAATTCAACATAATCGTTCACCACATTCTGAATTGCCTCTTCCGAGCTTCCCCCCTCTTCGATCTGGGTCTGCATCGCTCCGGAAAAGTTTTCATCCCTGAGCATGAGCATGTGGGCGGAAAAAATAATATCTGCGACCTCAGCAATGGAATCCCCCAGGCTTCGCTGGATATCTTCAAGCTGTTCCTTGGTGGCGCTGAGGCTCATTGCAAAGCGAGTGAGCTCTCCGGTAACGGCTTCCCGATCTTGTTCCCCGTTTTCCTGACTTTGCCGGCTCTCCCCGTCTTCATGTTTCAGCTGGTTTTCCCCGGACAACAAGACATCATCAATCTGAAGACTTCCTTCCGGGGCCTTCATCTTCCGGAAACTCTGGGCCTTACGTCTCAGAACAAAGCTCTCCCCAATGCATAAACCACTTCCTGCACCCACCCCTTGAATGACAGGCGGCAGTTTTACCGTATCCTGCAGCCCGCGCTCCTGATAAAGCTCCATGAGCACTTCGGCATTTTCAAGAACGGAAGCGAGCTGAGAGGCAATGGCCCTGAGAGCACGTGTATCCTGGCGTGTGAAATAGTTGGGTTCTTTATGCTGAAGGGTAATTACCCCGATCTTATTCACCCCTCTTCGGATGGGAACTGCCAGAAAAGCTTCATAGTTCTCTTCCGCACTTCCGGGCACAGCCTTGAAAAACGGGCTCTGGCTGGCCTTGCCCTCCCGGATGGGCCGGATTTCCTTATAGGATATGCCGGTAATACCTTCACCGATGGAAAGCTCAAGGGAATCGATCAACTCGCTGTTCAGCCCCTTGGTGGCCCGGAGAACCAGGCTGTCCTTATGGCTGTCGTAGAGATACACCGAACACACATCACTTCGCATATGCTGGGAGACCATCTCCACCACATCCACAAGAAATTCCTGAATGGAGCCTTTCTTTTCGAAAATTGCCGTGAGTTCGGCCATATTGCAGAGAAGATCAAAACTTCTGTCATCTCTGGATTTTGATGTTTTGCTTGATTTCTGTATCATTAAGTTCGCACCATTCGTTCTCGTAATCGTATCAGCGGATATATGCCGCCTGACATCTCCCCCTGTTTCATCCTCACCTAATTCATAATCATAGAGGAAAAACGTCAATTTGAGTAGTCGCTGTTACAGTTTGACCTGCTCCTGTTGATCTGATCCTTTTCCCGCGCCCGGCTTGGGGCATTTTTTGCGCCGCGCCTCCCCGGCTTCGGGCATTTTTTGGCACCCCCCCCCGGCTTCGGGCATGTTTCTCCGACCACGGCCCGGGTCAGGAGCCGTTTGGTCAGCCGGCTATTGTGGACAGACGATCCCGCAGGTACTCGCTTTTTTCCTTCAGGCCAACCTTGCTGGTATCAACCAGAAGAACTTCCGGGCGCTTGGGATCGATTTTCACCGCTCCACCGCTGGTACGGATCAGCTCCATAATTTTATTGATATTCAGCTTGGCCACTTTGGCAAAATGTACCTCCGCAGTCCCTTTCCGTTCTCTCAGCATGGAAATATTCAGATCCCGGCACAGCACCCTGATCTCCGCCAGACTGAGCAGGCTGGCAACCTCCTCGGGGATGGGGCCGAAACGATCTGCGATTTCCGAGTGCACGGCATCAAGCAGCTCCTGGGTGTTCACCGCGGCAATTCGCTTGTACACCTCCATCTTTTCCATAGTGTCGGAAATATAACTGTCTGGGATGAACCCCGTGTACTCCATCTCCAGATACACCTCCTGAAGATCCTCTTCCCCCAGATCGCTGAGCCGTCGGATTGCCTGATCCAAAAGCTTCAGATACAGGTCAAACCCGATGCTGTAGATATCGCCGCTCTGTTGACTCCCCAGCAGATTTCCCGCACCCCGGACTTCCAAATCCTTCATGGCAATCTTGAACCCCGAGCCCAGCTCCGTATGATCGCTGATGATCTGAAGGCGCTTCATGGCCAACTCGCTCAATGCCCTCTGATCTGGATACAGCAGGTACGCATATGCCAAACGGCCGCTTCTCCCCACCCGGCCCCGAAGCTGATACAGCTGGCTGATGCCGTACATATCCGCCCGATCAATAATGATGGTGTTTACATTCGGAATATTAATACCGTTTTCGATAATGGTGGTGGCTACCAGCACCTGAAAACCTCCGTGAACAAAGCGATGCATAATATCCTCAAGCTCGTGTGGGCTCATCTGTCCGTGAGCTACGTCAACCATTACCTCGGGAACCGCGTTTTGGAGGAAAAGCTGGACGTTTTCCAGGGTCTCAACCCGATTATGCAGATAAAATACCTGTCCGCCACGCTCCACCTCTTTTCGGATCGCTTTGGCTACCAGCTCCTCGTTAAAAGCCTCAACATGAGTCTCAATGGGTCTTCGGTTATAGGGGGCAGTTTTCAACAGGCTCATATCCCGGATTTTCAGCAGACTCATATGCAGGGTACGGGGAATAGGTGTTGCAGACATGGTGAGGCAGTCGATGCTTGCCTTCAGCTCCTTCAATCGCTCCTTATCCTTCACCCCGAACCGCTGCTCTTCATCGATCACCAACAGACCCAGATTCTTGAAATTCATGTCTTTCTGAATAATTCTGTGGGTCCCCACCACCATATCGATTTCACCGGAGGATAGTCCCTCCAAGGTTTGGCGCTGGTCTTTCCGGCCTACGAGACGGCTCATCATCCGGATTTTAATGGGAAACTCGGACGACCGCTCCAGAAGGCTTTCATAATGCTGTTCCGCCAGAATAGTGGTTGGGGCAAGAAATGCCACCTGCCGTCCGGAGCTCACCGCTTTAAAGGCCGCCCGCATGGCAATCTCGGTTTTCCCGTAGCCCACATCACCGCATACCAGCCGATCCATGGGTACGGGCCGTTCCATATCCGCCTTCACCTCATCTATACAGCGGACCTGATCCTCCGTCTCTTCGAAGGGAAAAGCGGCCTCGAACTCAATCTGCCACTCGTTATCCGGTGGGAATGCATAGCCAGACGCTTTTTTCCGACGGCTGTAGAGGGTGAGAAGCCTCTCGGCAAGGTCCTCCACATGTTTGGATACCTTGGATTTTCGCTTCTCCCAGCTCTTGCCCCCTATGGTATCCAGCTTGGGATCCGATCCCTGACTGCCGATATAGCGCTGAATCAGGTTTACCTGTTCAATGGGAACGAAAATATACTCTTCCTTGGCATATTCAAGTTTGATATAGTCCCGTTCGTTACCCCCTGCAATGATGCGCTGAATGCCCCGGAAGCGTCCGATACCATGGTTCACATGAACCACATGATCACCTTCATCCAACTCCACAAAGCTGTCGATGGCTTCGCTCTTCACCTTCTTCACAGATTTGGGAACCCGGCGTTTTCGGCCGAACACCTCATTTTCGTGAATCACCATCACCGAAAGATCCTGAATACTGAACCCCGATGAAATGCTTTCGGCCAGAATGGTGATGTTGTAATCCTTCAGAAGATGCTCAAGGCGTGAACGCTGCACGTCCGAGTCGGCCAGGAGGTAGATGCTGTAGCCCGCCTGGAGCATATTCTCCAGCTCCTCCTTGAAAAAACTGATGTTGCCGAAGTAGCTTCGTGCTCCTGCGGAGTCAAACTGGATTTGAGATGCTGCGGGCCCCAATTCAGCACGGCGGCTCCGGTCTATGGGGGCCACCTCCTGAAGGAGGGGATTTTCCTCATCGCTTCCCACATCGCTGCTTACATGCTTCTCCGGCTGGGCTGATTTGAGCAGAGGCATGCGTACCGGCCGTTGAATGGCATTTTCCAGGGTTTCAAGTTCAAACAACAGCCGCTCAGGCCTGGGCAGGGGTTCGCTGTGTCTCAGCTTGCGGTACATTCCCCCGTATTCCCGGTGAAGACTTTCCTCTGCGCTGTAGCAGCGTTCATACTCGGCTATGAACCCGATACTTTTTTCCCCCATATAATCCAGAATGCTCGCCTGTTCATCTTCCGGAAACGCCAGGGGGAAAAAACGCTCATGTCCTTCCTTCCGGGGAATAATCCACTGATCGATTATCTCATCCCTCTGGTGCCTCAGCTCAGGTAATTGCTCAAGCCGCGTACTCAGCACCCCAATGCGCTCCTCATCCCAGATAATCTCGCTGCTGGGGCGTATGGAAATCTGCGTCATTTCATCTATTGAGCTCTGGCTTCCCGCATCAAAACGCCGGATCTGTTCAATTTCATCCCATCCGAACACAATCCGTACCGGGTTATCATCTCCGGCCATGTACACATCGCACACCTCCCCTCTCAGGGCGAACTCACCGGGGACCGAAACCCTCTGCACCCTCATATAGCCCAGCTTTTCCAGGGCCCGGGCGAACTCACCGGGATCGAAGCTCATCCCCCGGGAAATCTCAATATAGCCCGCCCTCAAATACGCAGGGGGAGGAAGGGGCGACAGGAAACTGCGAAGTCCGCAAAACACCACATCTATGCTGCCATCAAGAATTCCGTCCAGAACCCTGAGTCTCCTGCCGAACATGGGAGAATTGGCGGGAACGCTGCGGTAAGGTACCGTGCCCCACCATGGAAGAATGGCAGTATTCAACCCGAAACGCTCTAGATCATCGGAAAGGGTTTCAGCTTCCTTTTCCGTGGGCAGCACAATCAGAAGAGGTGCATTCAGCCGTTCCCGTGCTTTAGCAAATATCATGCTCAGAAGACCGCCGTGTACCCCATACAGATGGAGGGGGTACAAATTCTTCTGCATGGCCGCAAAAAGTTCCTTATACGGCCGGTATCCCTTTAACAGGGGTGAAAAACTGGAATACAATAATGATTTCATCAATCCATCCGATAATGGTAGTAGTTTATATAGGGGAATATCATGCTGATAAAACAGATTTCGCGCTTCGTACTTGTGGCCATAGCCTTTGCCGTAAGCTCATCCCTCTGGGCAGCCAATGGCGTTGAGCTGAACATTCGGCTGTATAATCAACACATATACTTTCCCGAAGATCCTATAGAAATCCGGGTCACCATCCGCAACAACGGCAGCGACGCCTACCGCTTCAGACTCGCAGATGATCGGCTTCACAATATCGATTTTGATGTCCGGGATATGGACAACATGAACACTCCGCCAAGCGATAATTTTATCAGAGTGAACGCCGGGGCGCAAAGGGTATTTTACCGGGATATTGACCTGCTCCCCGGGGAAGAATTTTCATTCATCGAAACCCTGAACGACTATCGCAGTATCTCCCACGGAATCTACATGGTACGGGCACTCTTTTATCCTGAACTACGGGGCGGCAGCAGCACACAACATACTATTCGCTCCAACAGTCTCACCCTCTCTGTACGGGAAGGTTTCCGAAGAGAAGAAGCGGGAATGATCCGAGTTGAGGAAGCGGTGGAGGAAGAACTTCAGACCGCAGCTCTTGCCCCGGATGAAGTGGTGGCATATACCCTTGAAGCGCGAATGCACTCACGAAAAGATCAATTTCTTCAGTATCTGGATATTGAACGTCTGTACACCGATGAAGCCCGAAGAGAACGGGAATATACCCGCATGTCTGCCTTCGAGAGGCGAAATGTCCTCCAGGAATACCGGGATGAACTCTGGAACGCTCAAACCGGTGAAGGCATCAGCCTGATCCCCATGAATTATGAGATTCTGCAGACCAGCTACAATCCCAACCGGGGCAGCGTCACCGTTGAACAACGTTATGATCAGGGGGAATATATAGAAATCAAAAGATTCACCTATGAACTCGAACGTCGGGACGGAATTTGGTATATTGTACGGTATCAGGTTATAAATTTGGGAACAGAATAATATGAACATTCTTATGGTAAGCCCCGAGCCCTCAGATAGGGAAAAACTTCAGAATCTTCTCCGTGATTTCGACCGGGATGATGTTCATCTCTTCCAGTATTTTCATCCTCTGAAGGCCATCGACAACCTGGATGAAATCGCCCCGGACTACATATTCTGGAGCATCACCGATTTTCCCCTCCACTGGAAAACCTGCATACCCATCTGCCGGGAAACCCCGGCTCTGGAACATGCTGGAATGATTCTCTATTCGGGACAGAAAATTGATTCCAAGGAATTGGATAAGGCTGCCGCTCTGGCGGTTATCGCCGTAATCCAGCAAGGCCTGGACGGACCGGAAACCCCGGATGTGCTCACTGAAATTCTGCCCAGACGCATCCGTGAAGCACCGGCAACCGGACTGGATCTCCCCTATACCGAGCCTGGCGACGAACCACCAGCTGCCGGCTTCCCGGGTGAGTATTCCCCCTCAGAAGATGAACCCATCACACTGCTGTTAACCCACCCTCTCAGCCTGAAACTCCTGAAAGCCCGGGTTGAGGAGCTCAGTCCCGATTACCTCTGTGTACGTGGACTGTCCGAGAAAGAAATCGGGGGTTTGCCGGAGGGAAGCATTTTTCAAAGCTGCCGTCTGAAAATACGGGACTACCGCATAACCCTGGATCTAAAACTCGGAGAGACCGGAACCCAAACCGAAATGATAATCATCGAACCCGGCGGAGAGTACCTGCAGGTCTTACATCAACTGCTTCATGTGCCTGCCTGATCGCTCAGTACCGCCTATCCCCATCAGCGCTATTTGTTCCCCCGGCGAAGATATATTACAATATTCTCAGAAGGGAGGATGTTTATGCGTTACTTAACCTGGTTCCCGGTAGAACCACAGCTGCCTCAAATCAGCAGTGTACCCGACTACGAAAACAAAGGAATCGAATATCAGGGTTCCCCCCGCAAGCATCCCTATGATTCTCAGCGGATTCTTCTCCTTGCGAACCTATTGGAGAAGGATCATCAGGTTTGTTATGATTTTTCACTGAACGATGTTCTCCACATTGAAGAGCTGGAAAACGTAGTAAGTTTTGAAGGTGAGTCTATTCGGCTGCTGAGAATATGGGTGCGAAAAGGCTCCCAGGCCTTTCAGCTGACCCCCCTGGAAGTACATTAAATTTTGCAAAAAGCATATTGACAGTTTTTTTTCTATCCTGTACATTCACCTTCGTCGTCAAGACGGTCCCCTGTAGCTCAGCTGGTAGAGCAAATGACTGTTAATCATTGGGTCGTTGGTTCGAGTCCAACCGGGGGAGCTAAAAAAAGCTGTTCGAGTCTTTCTCGGACAGCTTTTTTTATTTTCTCAGCTGATGGACACGAAGCCCATTTCCGGGCGCGAAAACGTGGAGCGCCGAGCGCCTGGATGGCGCGAGAGGAAATGGGACGGCCTGGAGGAAGCAGGCACGACGCCTGCGACCGGAAGGCGAGTCCAACCGGGGGAGCTAAAAAAATCCCATGTGCCGAATAGGCATGTGGGATTTTTTTATTTTCTCACAAAAGGACTCGAACCGGAGGAGTGGCGCGAACACTGTGAGCGCAAACAGCCGGGATGGCTGTTTAACGACGAAGGCGGGTCGCAGGGAGGCAACAGGATGGTGCCGACCAGAGACCGAGTCCAACCGGGGGAGCTAAAAAAAGCTGTTCGAGTCTTTCTCGGACAGCTTTTTTTATTTTCTCACAAAATGGACTCGAACCGGAGGAGTGGCGCGAACACTGTGAGCGCGCATCCGTGCTACTGCACTCGTGGACTTTCAACCTGTTCTATGAGAATCTCAAGACCGAACACGGCGTATTTTTCCAGGTACTCCGCCCCCCCTTCGGGAGTGTCGCCCAGAAAATTTCTATACCAGTCCAGAAGGCGGTACTGTTCCAGGTTCATGAGCACGGTGGCGGGATTTTTTCCTTCGGACTGTGCTTTATGCAACTGCCGATATATTTCTGCAATTAATTCTTCCGGGCGGATTGTGGTTTCCATTGAAAATAATCATACACCCTCCGGATATTTCTATCCAGAGGGTGTGAAATGTGGTTGAGGAGTCTATTTCAAAATAAAATCCAGCAGATTGTATTTCTGGAATATTGATACGGTGATCAGAGATACAACGGCCATGATCTTTATGAGGATGTCCAGGGAGGGCCCCACGGTGTCCTTGAGGGGATCTCCGACGGTGTCGCCAATAACCGCCGCTGAGTGAGCTTCGGATCCTTTTCCCCCATGATGTCCCTGTTCAATGTACTTTTTCGCATTGTCCCATGCTCCCCCGGAGTTTGCGGTGAAGAGGGCAAGCATAATTGCGCTGAGTGTAGTTCCAATGAGCAGCCCGCCCACAAAGTCCGGTCCCAGGAGAAAACCGGTTACAATTGGGGTGAGAACTGCGATAAGGGCCGGAACCTTCATTTCAGATATAGCCCCTGCGGAGCTGATTTCAATACATTCACGGTAGTTGGGTTTTTCTTCTCCGGTGAGGATGAGGGGATTTTCCTTGAACTGTTTGCGCACTTCCTGAACCATTTTTCTGGCGGCATTGGCAACCGCATCGATGAGAATACCGCTGAAAAGATAGGGAAGTGCAGCCCCCACAAGCGCACCGGCAAGAATGAGAGGATTCATCATGTTCAGTACCAGGCCGGTAAATTCCCCTGCTGTCTGGGGTCCCACCTGACTGTAAAGGAAGCTTGCAAAGAGGCTCAGCGCCGCCAATGCCGCCGATCCTATGGCAAAGCCTTTCCCGATTGCCGCAGTAGTGTTGCCAACTGAATCCAGCTCATCGGTAATTTCCCGAACCCGAGGCGCGAGTTTTGCCATTTCACTAATCCCGCCGGCATTATCGGCGATGGGTCCGTAGGTGTCCACGCTGACGGTGGAGACAACAAAGCTCAACATGCCGATGGCCGCCATGGCCACACCGTAGAGTCCCGCAAGGGAATGTGCACCGATAACCGCAATGCTGAGTACAAGCAGCGGCCAGAAGGTTGAACGCATTCCTGCCGCCAGACCTTGGGTAATATTCAAAGCGGTGCCTTCCCGGCTGGCCTGGGATATTTTCTTGGTGGGTTTGAAATGATAACTGGTGAAATGCTCTGCAAGCTGTCCGATAAGAATTCCTGTGGCAATGCCCAGGACTGCAGCAAGCCATGGGCTGATCCAGCCGGCTGCGAACCCGATCACATCAAGCTGGGCTGGAGCGGAATCTCCGAAAATGTACCATGTGAGTGCTGCCGTGGAGATGAGAGTGATAGTTGCGGAAGTAAAAACAGAAAAATTCAATTCTCTGTGGGGGTTTTCTCCGGTTTTCTTCACAATTAGAAACAGAATACCCAAGATGCTTCCCAGAATGCCCAGAGCGGCGAAAAACAGGGGGTAATTCAGCATGTTTGACATGAGGTCATTACTGAACTCAACTCCCTGGGAAATGTTCGTATAGTACATGTATGCGGTGAGAACGACGCTTGAGATGATTGCACCCACATAGCTTTCCAGCAGGTCAGCTCCCAAACCGGCAACATCACCCACATTATCACCCACATTGTCTGCGATGGTTGCGGGATTTCGCGGATCGTCTTCCGGGATATGGGCTTCGGTTTTTCCCACAAGGTCCGCTCCCATGTCGGCAGCCTTGGTGTAAATGCCGCCTCCCACACGGTCGAACATGGCAATTACCGAGCAGCCCAGGGCATAGCCGGATACGGTCATGGTGAAGGGAATGAAATTCACTCCCAGCATATTCTGAATAATTTTCATGTTGGCAGGGTCGGTTTGTCCCATAACCCGTCCAAAGACGAGATACAACACAAGAAGTCCCAGCAATGAGAAGCCTCCCACGCTCAGACCCATAACGCTGCCTCCCCGGAAGGCTACTTTCAGCGTTTCCCCGAGTTTTTCTGTGAGCCGGGCTTTATTAGAGACTCTTACATTTGACAGTGTGGCGATTTTCATCCCGATCCAGCCCGCAGTGGCGGACATGAGGGCTCCGAGTATGAATGCAACCCCGGTATACCAGCTGACCAGAAGGCCCAGGGCGATGGCAATGAAGATGGCAATGGAAAATATCACCTTGTATTCGTGACGGATAAATGCATCAGCACCATCCTGGATGGCTGCGGCGATCTCCTTCATTGCTTCCGTACCGGCGTCCATCCGCCGTACACCGTAATAATTGATGGCAGCAAAGCTCAACGCTGCAACAATTCCAACAATTACCAGTCCAAACATCGCGGTCCCCTTCGCATCGAGATTTTCCGGCTGATGACTGACCTTCTGTTGTATCCGGGGCTCAGGTACATCACCCCGAAGAGCAAATTGCCGAACACTGGGTAAAATGATAGCATTGCCTCAATCCCCTTGCAATGTTTTTCCATGCAAGGGACGGCTTTTAAAAAAGGATATATCATCATGCAGGATATACGGATACGAAATGATATCTCTCCCAGCGGGTCTCCGCTGCTGGATGAACTGAATGATTTCCACAACAAGCTGGAGAATTTCACCCCCCACGACCGGGCGGTCCTGATGTTTATTCAGCGCAGAGGACGGGGTACTGAGGGCGAACTGCTGCTCATAGAAAAAAAACGGGGTCTGGGTGCGGGAAAATATAACGGTCCCGGGGGGAAACTGGAGGAAGGAGAAAGCTATCGCCAGGCGGCAATCCGTGAATGCCGGGAAGAAGTGGGGCTTACCCCTGTCAATCCGGAACTCCGTGGCAGACTGTTTTTCACCTTCAGCGACGGATACCGTATGTACGGTGAGGTGTTCTGGTCATATGAATGGTCGGGAGAAGAGGTGGAAACAGAAGAAGCCCGACCGTTTTGGCAGAGTGCCGCCGCCCTTCCCTACCAAAATATGTGGGCGGATGACAGGCTGTGGATGCCCCAGGCTCTTCTGGGACACCTTTTCTCAGCGGCCTTCTATTTTGACGGTGATACTCTTATCAGCTCCCGGATGGATATGGATTTCCGCTCAGGCCTCCCCGCCATGCCCTGAAGGGAGGGGGTTCTGCTCTATGAACCTGCCGAGAATGAACAGAAGATCTGAGAGTCGGTTAATGTAATTCTGTACCAGACGGTAATACTCGGTGGAAAGGCTCTGCATAAACGAGATAAATTGACGCTCAACCCTGCGGCACACGGTTCGGGCCACATCCAGCCGTGCGCTTTGCTCTTCGTCGCCGGGGATAATAAAACCGTCCAGACGAATGTGCGCCATATACTGCTCTTCGCTGGTTTCAAGCCCGTCAAGGATCTCATTCAGATATTCAACCCAGGCTGACTCATCTTTTCCCAGCGGCCGGATTTTATTCAGGCCGCTAAGGGGGGTGGCGATGAGAGCGGATATATTCTGCAGCTCTTTCTGGATTTCCCGGATGCGGTCTTTCATATCATGGTGCAGATGCCGGATATTCCGTTCACTTCCCCGGAGGCCCCGATCCCCGGATTCCTGTTCCGCCGAAGCGGTCAAAGATGCCCGTGCCAATCCGATAACCGAAACCAGTTCATCTATATCTCCAAGTACGGCGAAAACCGGTTCGGATTTGAACCTTCGCTCTCCCCCGAAGAGGCTGCTCTTCCCGGTATCGCCGCCCCGGGTGGTAATCATTGAAAAATCTATTGCCACACATCCCTCCTTGAAGTCCTCCCGAAGAAAGACCAAATGTGTATTGGAGCAATATACCCAGCTGAGCAGATAAAGCAAGGGGGAATAAAAAAAACACCGTCTGATGAATCAGCGGTGTTTTATCACATGGAGTACTCGTGAGCACCCAAGAATGCAGGGGTCTTGGTGGGAAACACTTATACGTGATTTCCCTGATAGTCCTGTATTTTCGACATGGTGCGGAGCTTTTTCATGGCTTTTTCCTGGATCTGACGCACCCGCTCACGGGTTATCCCCAGATTCTTTCCGGTTTCTTCCAGGGTGAAGGGGCCTTCACCTGCCAGACCGAAACGGAGCTGGATAATTTTCATTTCCCGCTCGGAAAGCTGACGCAACACCTCGTCAAGGGTATCCTGGAGGGTGAGATGAAACACCCGGTCGAAGGGTTCCTCGGAATTATTGTCCATGATCAGGTCCGCAAGGGTTGTCATGTTGTCGTCGTCAACGGTGGTGTCCAGAGAAGCCGTCTCCTGACTAAGCTTCATTATGTCCCGGATCTTATCCGGCGGGAACTCAAGATATTCGGAAAGCTCGTGCACATCGGGATCACGGCCCAATTCCTGGGTAAGATGTTTGGCAACAAAGTAACATTTTTTAATGGTATTCAACATATGTATGGGAATTCGGATTACCCGGCCCTTATCTGCCAGACTCTTAATAATCGCCTGCCGGATCCACCATGTGCCGTATGTGGAAAACCTGCAACCTTTGGTGTAATCGAATCGCTCCACCGCTTCAATCAGCCCGATGTTTCCTTCATCGATAAGGTCCAGCAGGGAGAGACCCCGATGCTGAAATTTCTTCGCGATTGAAACAACCAGGCGAAGATTGGCATTGATCATTTTATTCTTATAGAGACGAAACATTTCTTCCGTCTCATCAAGCATGTGCTGATCAACTGAATCATCCTGGTTCTGTAGTGCTTCTCTGAGCACAGCCATCTCTTCCCGCTTCCGTGCGATTTTTTCTCCAAGATCTCGTTCCTCATGAACGGTAAGCAGGGGGTAATGGGCGATCTGCTTCAAATAAAGAGCCAGCAGATCGGTATCGTAACCACCCGGTTTTGCCTGTTCATCCTGATTCAGTCTGGAGGAGGGAGCAGCGTGTGCAAGTGCATTATTCATATTGTACCTTCCATTCTCTCGAGAGGTCTGAAACATCCTTGTTCCAAGGGGACAAGTACCGTAAGGCTAAGTCTAATTCAAATAATTTCAATGTCCAGAAAAATCACAGTTTTTTTCCGTAAAATAACAGGTTTTTCACAATTTATGCACCAATCAGCGGGGTGCGGTGTTGGGATCCAGATATCTTCCCTCTTTCCACACGCTGAAATAGACCTGAACATCGGGAAGCAGCGGACTGGCGCCCAGCTCACCGATCAATTGACCGCTTGTTAAATCATCCCCCTGATCCACGAAGAGCCGGCGATTCCCACCATAGATATAAATGTACCCCCGGGGATTCTGTACGAAAACAACATTTCCCAGGGTTGAATGGGGGCCGCTGTATACCACCCGTCCCGGCCCTACCGAATTAATGGCGTCCCCGGGGTTTCCTTTAATGACAATCCCCGGAAATTTCCCGGCAAAGCTGTAGCGTTCTCCATCATGGGGCCAGTACAAGTCGTCTCCGCCGCTGCTGGGTTCGCTGGTGAGAATGGTTCCTTCACGGGCAGGTTGCGGTTCCACGGCAGATTCCGGGTTCTGATCCGGTCCTACGCTGCCGTTTTCTCTGTCAGCCGGAGTCTCATCCGCCGCAGGAGCTGCCGCAAGGGCGCGTACCTTGATAATCTGTCCCGGCTTGATAATGCTGTCTTCCTGAATATTGTTCACCCGCAGAAGCTCGTCCATACTCATCCCTGTTCTCCGTGAGATACTGAACAGGGTATCTCCCACAAGAATTTCGTAATCGCTTAAACGGTAAGCGGGCAAAGACTCTCCAGGAATTTCCAGTGCCTGGCCCACCTTCAGGCTGCGCACATCCTCAATGCCGTTGACGCGCATGAGGGTTTCGAGCTCTATATTATAACTTCGGGAAATGGAATACAGGGTGTCACCGGACTTCACCGTATATTCGATTTCCTCCCCCACTACCGCGGAAGAAGAAAGAAGCATCAAACTCAGCAGTAAGGCTGCCGTACCAAGGTTTTGGGGCATGTAAAGTCCTCCTGGCTACTCGTGATAAACTTCGGCAAAAATGGGTCACAAATCAAGGTCCACTTGTACTAAAATATTCTTGGAGATGTACATGGAAAACCTATCGCTAATCATCATCGAAGACGACGCCATAATCGGCATGGACCTGAAACGACGCCTGAACAAGATGGGGATTTTGTCGGTTCAGATTTATGCCAATGCACAAAAAGCGCTTCAGCATGTGCGAAAAGAACGATGCGATCTGGTTCTCATGGATATCGGCCTCCCGGGGGAAATGGACGGTGTAGACGCTGCCTCCATTATCCGGCAACAGCATCATATCCCGGTTGTTTTCGTCACCGGTTTCGCGGATGAAAAAACCTTGAATCGGGCCCGGCTTGCCGAACCTGCCGGATATATTCTTAAACCATTCAAAGAGCATGAGATCTATGCCACCATCACCATATCAATCTACAGGAATCAAATGGAAGCTCGACTGCGTTCCCAGCAGGAAATGCAGGGTGAAATCCTTAATCACATACAGGACGGAATTATTACCGTTGACTCGGAGTATCAGATCCGATTTACCAATCCCAAATCCGCAAATATGCTGGCCGTTGACAATTACGGCAGTGAAAAAAAATTGGGAGAGTATTCCGATGAACTGAAAAGTTTTTGTCAGCACATGGAAGGTAATGAAGAGGGCTATACCAAGACCTGGAACAACCATCTGCTCAATTTACCCAGGGGTGTGCGCATAGTTGATATTTCCATTACCAGAATTCATCTGCCGCCGGAAGCCGACCGGGAATCAGCCCGGGGATTTCTGGTGGTGCTCCACGATAAAACCCAATTGAAGACCATGGAAGCCCAGGTTGCCTACCATGAATCCCATGACCGCCTCACCGGTCTTCTGAACCGGAGTGAATTTCAGGCTGTCCTGGAACAGGAGCTGGAATACGGTCTGGAAGATTCCCGTCAACGCAGTCTGGTGTTTTTTGATATTGATCAATTTACATTGATAAACGAAATAAGCGGCCACCTGGCGGGGGACGAACTGCTCAAACAAATTTCAAAGCGTCTTGAAGTATTCTTCGACAGCTCACCTGCAATTTCCAGACTGGGAGATGACGAGTTCGCGGTAATTCTGCAGGGTGACAGTTCTGACAACCTGGAAAAGCAGGTTACGAGCTTCCTGAAAGAGATTAACCGGGAAAAGTTCAGCTTTCAGGATTCCCAGTTTCCTCTGAGCATCACCGCGGGAATGTGCCATTTTTCCCGGGAGCTGCTCAATTCCCATTTGCTGCTCAGTATTGCCATCGACGCAAATATCCTTGCAAAAGATGAACAGTGTACCACATTTAAGGTTCTTTCCCTTGAGGACGAGGTTCTCATGAAACGCAGGGGTGAACTGCGCTGGATTTCAACCATCACCGATTCCCTGGAGCAGAATCGGTTTGTGCTCTATTTTCAATCCATAATTCCCCTTCAGCAGGAACAGGGACTGGGCAATAAGGTGGAAATCCTTGTACGAATGCTGGATGAAAACAATGAAATTATTCCACCGGTCGAATTCATCCCTGCGGCTGAACGATATAATCTCATGCATCTCATAGACCGCTGGGTAATTCACCGGCTGTTGAGCAACTTCAACGAGGCGGAACGGTCAGTGGAGGTGGATTCTCCCATTTTCTGCATTAATCTTTCAGGTGCCTCCATGCTCACAAGCGATCTAGATATGTTTATCAGCTCCGAAATTGAGCGTTACGATATTGACCCCAAGCGTATCTGCTTTGAAATTACCGAGACATCGGCCATTTCCAACATGTCCATGGCAACCACTCTTATCACCAGTCTGAGAAGCTACGGCTGTCTGTTCGCCCTGGACGATTTCGGCAACGGTTTTTCCAACTTTAATTATCTACGCTACCTGGAAGTAGATTATTTGAAAATTGACGGGAGCTTCGTTCGAAACATGGATACAAACCCCATCAGCAGGGCCATGGTGGAGGCGATCAACAGCCTTTCCCAGGCGGTGCACATGAAGACAATCGCGGAATTTGTGAGTAATGCCCAAATCCTGCGAATTCTCACCGAAATCGGGGTACATTACGGCCAGGGCTATGCAATCGGGAAGCCCCGGGCGTTACTGAAAGAATGAAGCAAAACTGATCGGGGAGAATAGATATGGAACATATCAGTCTTGAAAATCACCAACAGATCATGTCTGAACTTCTTCATCGGGTGAAAAATAATTTTCAACTGATTCTCAGCCTGGTGAATTTACAGAATGATTTTGGCAAAGAGCTGAGCCGGGAAGAGAGCAGCAACAGGCTGCTCAGCAGGGTGCATGCAGTGGCTTCGATTCAAGAATTAGTGTACAGCTACCAAAGCTCTCCAGACTTCCTCCCCCGCAACCTTCAGGACGGCAGACAGTATATGTACTTCCCCGAATTGCTGGAAAAAAGCATTCATTTTATCTCCGGGGTGTATGAGCTGGGGCTTCCGGGGAATAGCATAACGGTGGAGAGTATTCCGGCTCTGCTTGAAAGCCATGATGCGGTGGCAATGGCCATTATTATTAACGAGCTGTTGCTCAACGCTGTCTGCCATGGAATTCCCTCCGGCGACGGCGGCTCTTTTTCTCTCCATATTATATGCCAAGCCGATGAACAAACATACCGCCTGATATTCCGTCAGACAGGAGAATCCTGCCGGCTTGAGGAAGGTGTACCTGCTGATCAGCGGATGGGCACCATGCTCATTGAAAATTACTCGGCCCAGCTGGAGGGCAGCGTAGAATACCGGGCCCTTGAGAGTGGTTTGGAGGTCTCTGTCAGTTTTCCGTCCCAACGTTTTGTGCGATAAAGATGGGCTTTTGACTTGCGGCATGGGCCGGCGAGCCGTCAAAATCATCATAAATTTCCCGAATTTCAAACCCGCTGTCCACAAGCCATGCTGAAATTTCTTCAATCTTGTACACCCGCTGCACATGCACCTCACTAAGCCGCTTTCCGCCGTTATGGATTGTGAAGCGGGTCTTCCCAAGCCCCCTGCGTCGGTCAAATCTGGTATCCTGGGTAATGTAGCCCCCGGGAATATCTATGGTTTCCCGTACGCCGTGGTAGACCCGGTAAATCTCCGGTGTATTCATGTCGAACATCAGAATCCCTCCGGGAGGCAGCTGGCTGCCCAAATGGGAAAAGAGCGCCTGTACATCCTTTTTTTCAAGAAGATAATTGATCACATCATATGCCATGAACGCCAGGGCGCAGGGAACGGGGAAATCAGTTCGGACTATATCACCCTGGATGAAGCCCGGGGGATCGGACATACCGGAGGCCGCATCCCGTGCCTGTCGGAGCATCTCAGCGCTGAGATCTACGCCGAATACAGGATAGCCCCTGCTGGCAAGTTCGATGCTCATGAAACCGGTACCGCAGCCCAGATCCCCCACCCCCTCACGTCGGGAGCTTCGGGAAGCTTCGGCATACCAGTTGTCTATGAGCTGGAGATAATCAAGGGAGTATTCCTGCCAATGATGCCGGTAGTAGCTGCTCAGATGTGTATAGGGCCGTATTGATTCATTACTCATTAGCAGTCATTATACATCCAATGCGTCTGAATGCGGATACTATTCATACACGTCTTGAGCGGATCGAAAAAATGCAGGGTTCGGACCCGGGCTTTGCCCTTCTTGCGGTGCTGTCCTTCATTGAGGCATTTATCCGGGAAGCGTTGGAGGAATTTTCCTCAGCTCAGAGCATGCCCGATCTCCTGGAACGCTTCGGAAAAATGCGCAACGGGGAAAGGAATTACCGCCTTCAGCAGGACGGCTTTGCCCGGGAGCTTCTTCATTATCAGAAACTGGCAAATACGGTGAGACACCATTTCAGTGAAATTACCCAAGAGGAATTTCAGGGAGCCCTATACCGACTCTTTGATTTTCTCGACGGTCTGAAGATCCAAGATGAATCGGTGAAAAAGCGGCTGAAACGTCTGGAAGACTCGCTGAAAGTGTGGAAAGGGCACAGAAGTCATTATGATGATTTTTCCGAACTCCTGGAAACCGGCTTCCGTCTTGCCAGGAGCATGCAGAAAACCCGTGAACTGGAAAAACAGCTGGAGCGTCAGAGTCTCTCGGCGGAGAGTCTGGAATACGTGCATGCCATGCAGCGCATCAGCTCCTACAGCCGCAGCCGCCGTGCCTTTGAGCGCCGGCTGATCGAGCCCAGTCCGGAGCAGGAACAGGTTCTTACCCGGATCAGGAATGACCGTGATTTTCTCATTACCGGAGCCGCAGGTACGGGAAAAACTCTGGTACTCATTATGGCCGTGGAACAGTACGTCCGCTCCCTCAGCGGCGAACTTGATCTGGGACAGTTCAACGGGGGCCCGCTGCCGGTAACTCTTCTCACCTACACATCCACCCTGGCAAAATATAACAAGTATCTGGCATCACTTCTGAAATACCCCCGGCTCCAGCTGTTTATCCGGACTGTGGACAGTTTCTTAAACCGGGAGGTGGAGCAATGGCTGCCGGGCAGAAATATTGTGTACAACAGCCGGGAATACGGTGCCCTGTTCAGAAGGGTCTACAATCCTGCCTGTGCCGTGGAGCCGGAGAGATGTTTGGACGAAATTGAACAATACATCTTCGCCCATAACATCAGCAGAGAAATTTATATCGATGAGGGAATAGTCCGGAAAGGCCGGGAGTTCAGCCTGAGCGAAGAGCAGCGCCGTGCAATTTGGACCATCCGGGACGGCTTCGCCTCCCTCATGGAAGACGAGAGAATGTATACCAGAAATTACGCCCGGGTCCGTCTGGTTGAACAGCTGGAAGGAGCAAGGGAACGGGGACTCAGTACAGACGAAGGGGGAAGAATCTTCGTGGATGAGATACAGGATCTCAACCGGGTGGACCTTCAGGCCTTAAAACTTCTCTCCCCGGGAGGGATTGTCATGGCCGGGGACAGGGAACAAAGTATTTTCCTCGGAGGGTTTTCCTTCAAAGCCAGCGGCGTTTCGGTGCAGCGCGGGGGCAGCGCAATTCTGAAACAAAACTTCCGCAACAGCCGGGAAATTCACCGGATAGCTTCTTTGCTGCGGGATGATCCCAATACCGATGAACAGGCAGTGGTGCTCCGTCATGGCCCACCTGTGGAGCTGTTTAGTAATGGCGACTACCAGACCCTGCTCTCCCGGCTGGGGGAACGCTGCTCCTTTGCAATGGATTATCTCAGTTACAGCCCCGAGAATCTCTGCGTGGCAGCACCTTCTTCCCGGGATTTGAAGGCCGTTCAGCAAATGTTGCAGCAACGGGGAATTGACTCGGTTTCCATAAAGGACAGGAACTTCTCCTTCGCCCAGAGTGGAGGCATCAGGCTGTCCACCCTTCATTCTATTAAGGGTCTGGATTTTGCCGGCGTTCTGGTGTTTATTCCCACAGGCATTTGGACCGGGAAGGAGGATGATCCGAAACTCAAGCAGAACCTACTCTATGTGGCTTCCACCCGGGCCATGGAACTGCTGTGGTTTTTCACATCAGATCATCCTGATACCCGGAAACTCAACCTATTGTACGCAGAACTGGAGAAAGATTACCCTTCAAGCCAGGACTGAATTTTCTCCACCCGTTTGGCGGTTTCAGGGTGGGATCTCAGCAGACGCTCGAGGGCGCTTGCGTTCCCCGATGCCCCTGTCCTGCCTCCCAACATACTCCAGTTCATCCGCTGCTGCATCCAGTCCAGCCGGGTGAGAGCAGAGGCCAGGGCGCCGGGATTGGTGCTGATTTTCACCGCACCGTAATCTGCGCCGTACTCCCTGAGACGCATGACTCCCCGCTCCAGAATAACCGCTGCGAAACCGCCGATGGAGAGAATCAGCAATGCCGACAGCAGGGGAAGGAAAAACAGCAAGAGAGGTGCAAAGAGAATCAGAAGTCCCAGCATGCTGGGGATGCGGGTGTAAATCATTCTGAATCTGGCCAGAAAATTCAAAAGGAGGAGATCCCGGTTTTTGATATGCATGAACTCATGGGCTAACACCGCCTCTATCTCTTCCCGGGGAAGGGAGCTGAAAAGGCTGGAACTGACAATAATTCCCGGCCCCAGAGTGGTTTCCACCGCAGCCGCATTGGCTATGGGGGAATTGCTTATATACAGATCCGGGGTCTTTTCAAGTCCCGCCCGCCGACTCAGCCCGTCGATAATGTGCTGCAGCTCCGGGTTGCTTCCCTCCCTAACCGGCACTACTCCCTGGAGGTTCCGGGGATCTATCCGCAGTCCTCCAAACAGCATCCCGCTCACAGCCATAAGGACCAGCATGAACAGGGTGAATTCAATTCCCAGAAGCATGACCGGCACCAGAAAAAAGGCGGCGGTGAGCAGGGCACTGAGAACATTCATACCATGCTTGCTGTAGAGAATGCGCGTTAGATCGGATGTTTGGGAAGGTCGTTCCTTCGATTCCTTAATGTACATGTGTGCACTAACCTCCAGGGAATTATCATGCAAGATCCGTACCAACGATTGAATATTTTCTAGCGCAGGGCAGATATGCAGAGATTTTCACCGAAGAAGATGGAGTAATCGTATATATCACCTTTTTTTGCGCTTACTTCTGGACTGTTTTTCCGTATTTCAACGGGAGATGAATGTTCAAAATATATTTTGCGGTCTCTGAACCCCACAACTATGGTGAAATTACACACTGGTACTGCCGACGGACCTCCAACTGAGTCATAAGGACACAAATAGGCGGTGATCCTGCGAATCGCAGTGATTTTCCGGTGAATGGTTTGACATGGCCCGGAAGTTTTGTTGATACTAATGATTCAACCCCGGTAATTCGGGAGAGAATCTGAAACCCACATACCATTTCATCCAGGAGGATGCACATGCATAGCCACAGGTTTTCCGCGCCTTCAAGCAGAAGCAGACACGTTATGAACATGGCACTGACCGTTTTAACCATCGCCGCAATGTTCCTTATATCCTGTACAACTCCCTCCGATTCACCGGTAGCCGGAGACGGCGGGTCCACTGAATTTATTCCCCAGGACAGCGGGCTTCGAAGCGGTGAACTGGAAAACGGAATGAAATTTTATATCCGGGAGAATGACCGTCCGGAAAACAAGGCGGAACTCCGCTTGGTTGTGAATGCAGGCTCGATCCTGGAGGACGAAGACCAGCTCGGTCTTGCTCATTTCCTGGAACACATGGCATTCAACGGAACGGAAAAGTATCCGAAAAACGAAATTGTTTCCTTTCTGCAGGAAATCGGGATGGAATTCGGCCCGGATATTAACGCCTACACCAGCTTTGATGAAACCGTGTATATGCTCTCCATTCCCCTGGGTGACCAAGAGCTTCTGGACAGGGGCTTTGAAGTACTGGAAGAATGGGCGTTTAATATGAGTATCCGGCCGGAGGACGTAGAAGAAGAGCGGGGTGTCATTCTTGAAGAGTGGAGACTGGGCCGGGGGGCCAACCAGAGAATTCTTGAGGAAATCCTCCCTGTTCTTTTCCAGAATTCCCGCTATGCCCGGCGTCTGCCCATTGGAAGCGAAGAGATTATCAGGACTGCAGATGCCCCGACCCTCCGGCGCTTTTATGAAGATTGGTACAGGCCTGGTCTCATGGCAATAATCGCCGTTGGGGATTTTCAGGCCGATGAAATAGAGGCAAAAATTCAGAGCACATTCTCTGAATACGGCACACCGGAAGATCCCAGGGAACGCCCCCGCTACGACGTGCCCATCTCCGAGGAAGACAAGTATATGTTTGTGACCGATCCGGAAGCAACAGTGACCTCCATTGAGGTTATGAACCAGTATGAGCCCTCGCTGCTCAGACGTCCCGATCAGCTGGATGATGTGCTTGCGGAAAGGCTGTTTTACGCAATGATCAATTCCAGGTTCTCGGAGATTGTCCAAACCTCCGGTACGCCGTTTATTACCGCCCAGTCCTATTCCACCCAGTATACACGCTGGAGCGGCCACAGTGGAATTACCGTACTGTCCGCCCCGGATGCAATTCCCCGGGCGTTAAGAAACCTGGGGCTGGAAAGCGAGCGACTGCGCCGGCACGGATTTCTTCCCGGTGAACTTGAACGGGCAAAGGGAAATCTGCTCCGCTCCTATGAGAACTATTACCGGGAACGGGACAACCGGGAACACAGCCAGCTCATGGGGGAAATACAAGGGCATTTCCTGAAGGACAGCCCGGTACTCTCCCCCCCATGGCTCTGGGAGCAGATTCAACAGAGGCTGCCGGAAATCAGCATCGAGGATTTGACGCCAATTATTGAGCGTCGCCTGGATCCGGGCAACCGGCTTCTTCTGATCAGCGGCCCGGATTCCATTGAACAATACCGTCTGGATCAGGAAGAAGCGTACAAGCTGCTGGATTCATGGAACTCAGCCGCCGTGGAACCCTGGGACGATGGGGAAACCGGCGGCGAACTTGTGGAGGAAATTCCCGAGCCCGGAGAGATTAGCTCCAAAGAGCTGGACAATGAAAGCGGAATTCACCGTTGGGAGCTGTCCAACGGAGCAACGGTCTACGTGAAACCCACAGATTTTAAATCCGATGAGCTGCTTTTCTCAGCTTTCAGTCCCGGCGGTCTGAATATGGCCGAGGATGATGAATATCTTTCTGCAAGCCTGGCATCCACCATTTCCCAGGTAAGCGGGCTTGGGGAGTACACGGCGGTGGAATTGAACAAGTATCTATCCGGTATTAATGCTTCGCTGAGTCCCTATATTGGAGACATTCAGGAGGGACTTCAGGGATCTGCAAGTCCCGAAGACCTGGAGACCATGCTCCAGATGGCATATCTCAATTTTACAAACCCCAGGGCGGACATTGAAGCATGGAACACCTACGCCGGCCGTCTCAGCTCCTATCTGGAAGAGCAGGAACGGGATCCCCGATTCCAGTATCAGAATAGAATCAGCGAAGTGGTCTACGATTCCCACCCCCGGGCGGAAAACCTCAGTGCGGAAGATGTGTCCCGGGTGGATTTCAGTACCGCCGAACAGTTTTTCTCCCGACGTTTTTCCAACCCCGGGGATTTCACCTTTATCTTTGTGGGCAATATAGACATTGAAAAACTTGAAGAGGGTGTTGAACAATGGATAGCCTCCATTCCCTCTCAGGATACCCGGGACCCCATCATCGACCGTGGCATGAACTATTTTGATGAGAATATCCGAAGCGAACTATCCGCCGGAATAGAACCCCTATCAATCGTTACCCAGGTATGGACCGGCGAAATAGATTGGAGCTACGAAAACTTTTATGATATGGCCTCATTGAGCTCTGCCCTGGATATCATTTTGGTGGAAAAGGTGCGGGAAGCCGCCGGCGGAACCTACAGTATTTCATCCAGCTTCGCCATGTCCCAACAACCAAAGGAAGACTACCGATTCGTCATTCAGTTCAGCTGCGAACCGTCCCGGGTGGATGAGCTGATCTCCATAGTGAACGCTGAAATTCAGGCAATCATCTCGGGAAATCTGGATTCGGACTATGTGGACAAGGTTCAGGAATCTCAGAGAGTAAATTACGCCGACAGCCTTCAGCGAAACGGATGGTGGGTGAATCAGATGCAGTTCCTTCTGGAACACGATCTGGAATGGAACTATGCCCTGAATAAAAATGAATGGTATGACCGGCTGAACAGCGATGATATTGTTGCCGGAGCGGAACGCTGGCTGGGAGATCAGGCCAGTTACGGGGAAATCATCCTATTTCCCCAAGAGGAAGAATAATGCCCGTATATGTCAACCGGACACTGAACCTGAAGAAGATCAAATTGATCGGCTTCGATATGGATTATACCCTTGTACGGTATAATACGGAAATATTTGAGCGTTTGGCCCATGAACAGGCAGTACGAATACTGGTGGAGGATTTCAACTATCCTGAAGAAATCCTCTCACTTCCCTTCGACAAAGACCGGGCCATCGTGGGGCTGGTAATAGATACCCGCAACGGCAATCTGTTGAAACTCAGCCGCTTCGGGAAGGTGAAAAGTGCCTGCCACGGTTTGGAACATATTCACTACCGGAAGGTGCGCGACCTGTATCAGAGTGTGGCCATAGATCTGAGCCATCCGGATTTCATCCCGCTGGATACTAGTTTTGCCATTTCCTACGGGGTGCTCTATTCCCAGCTGGTTGATGAGAAATCCAGGGAAATGAAACTCCCGGATTTCCGCCGGCTCGCCCAGGATATCCATGCTGCCATCAATACGGCCCATCAGGACGGTTCTATTAAAGATACCGTTCTGGACGACCTGGATCGTTTTGTAATCAGCGATCCCAAAATTCCCCAACTATTGGAACGTTATGCGGACTACGGGAAGAAGCTAATGATCATCACCAACAGCGATTTTGCCTATACCCGAAAAATTCTGGATTACAGTATCACCCCTCATCTGAAATCCCACAAGCACTGGAGCGAAGTGTTCGACCTGGTAGTTACATTGGCGGAAAAGCCCCTCTTTTTCCAGGAAAACCGCCGGTTTCTGGCAATCGATCCGGACAGCGGCTGCATGCGAAACCATGAAGGGCCGGTTACCGAAGGTATTTATCAGGGCGGATGGTTTAAAAAAATTCAGAATGATATGGGTCTGGCGGGAAACGAAATCCTCTATATGGGAGACCATATTTACGGGGATGTTGTGGCCATTAAAAAACTGTGTGACTGGCGCACCGGCCTGGTGCTGGGGGATTTGGAACGGGAGCTTGAAGGGATACACAGGGCTAAACCCATTCAGTCCCAGATCGATGAACTGAGCAGGAAAAAATCCCGTCTGGAACGGGAAATCAACCGGCTTGATATCGCCCGCTATGACGGAACCGATCCCGAACCCGGTGAGCTTGATCGGCTGTTTGAAAACATCGAAGAAATTAACAACCGTATCTCCGTACTTCTGGGAGAATACCGCAGCAACTTCAATCCCGTCTGGGGTGAGGTGCTCCGCTCCGGAAACGAGGAAAGCCGATATGCTGATCAGATTATCAGCTACGCCTGTGTATACATGACCCGGATTTCCGACCTCTTCGACTACAGCCCGAAAACTTACTTCCGGCCTCTCAGACGTACCATGGCTCACGAGCAGGACGAGTGATCTGTAACATTGCCGGGCAGAGTCTGGAGCTTGAACGCTTCCCCTACCCCGGTTCCCGGGAGCACCGGGCCTGGGATGCGGCGGATGAGATTTTTTTTGATACTCCGTCTTTTCTCCACTGGAGTACACAAGAAGCCCCGAATGGCACCCATCTGTCCGGCAGGAACATTCTCATGTTCGATGACGATCACGGGAGTCTGGCTCTTATTCTTGCCGGATACCTGCCCTCCTGCCGAATAGATCTTGTCTCCGATTCCCTCCTAACCCACCGGGCTCTTGAGCATAATGCTCCCGGTGACGGCAGAATTGAGCGCATTACTCCGATGCCCCTGAGGGAAGCCATTAAGCTTGGCAAAACCCTCAGCGAACCTTCCAAAGCGCATCCTCATCCCCCTGGATATGAGGGCGTAGTGATGAAACTGCCCAAATCCGCACTGATGTTTGAAAATTACTGCCGCATCATTCTCCGCCTTGCCCCCCGGGCCGATATATGGATCGGCGGCATGTCCAAACGCTGGTCTCCGGCTCTCCGCAGGATGGAAGAAATCTATTTTGGTACGGGAAATGCGGGAAAATTCCGCCGCCGTGGTCGCTGGGTGTATCATCCCCCGGCCGCTCCCCATTCCGGGGCCGCTTCCAGGTCCACCTCTATACCCTCTTCCAGGGCCGATTCTATAGCAGCTTCCGGGACCGCTCCCCATTCCGGGGCTAGCATCAGCAGTAATGAAAACAGCCCGCAGCCGGAAAGCTCGTGGACCCGTGAATACATGTTCAACTCCCGGCGCTATGTACAAACTGCCGGGATCTACAGCTCGGGCTCGGCGGACACGGGAACGATGGTTCTTCTCTCACAGCTGCTCTCCGGCGGCGGGTACAGGGACCGGGCTGGAAGGTCCTTGGCTGAACAGCCCCGGGCTGCGGATCTGGGCTGTGGTAACGGCATTCTGGGAATCGAATTTCAGCTCACCAACCCCCGGTGGAATATGATTTTCTGTGATGAAAGCTACTGTGCGGTGGAATCCGCCCGGCAGAACTGGGACCGTCTTTCAGCCCCGTCGGGGGCATCGGCCGCACAATTCCACTGTATGCCGGCTCTTGAACAGATCGCAGCAGAGTCCCTTGACCTTGTGCTCTGTAATCCACCGTTTCACTATAAGAGTATCCAGACTCAGGAGGTGGCCCGGCATATGTTTCAGGACGCACGGCGGGCTCTTCGCCCTGGTGCTGAACTCTGGGTGGTCGCCAACTCCCATCTTGGGTATGGGAGATTTTTACGCTCATTGTTTGACAGGGTGGTTGTGGAACAGGTAACTGAAGGCTTCAAAATTTTCCGCTGTGTCAAGAGTCCCGCCTCAGGGCCCCAGATCCGGGAGGACGGGCATGGGTTGCTCCCTCGCTGAAACGGTGCCTACCCTCTGTAGATTAGTCCTGTAGTTTAGTTCTGTAGTTTAGTCACAGGGATTTATCGACAAGCTGCAGGAAATTCCCTATGTTTAAAGCATGGGACGATTCCTGATTACCTGTCTGGGTTGCTCACTCATGTTAATAATATTTCTTTTTCCCGCCCAGCCCCAGGAGCTGTACGGGGGAAACGGTGAAGTGCCTTTTATCGTGGACCGGGTGGATCATGCCCGCAGTGAATCGCTGTGGTCTGCAGAGATGTATGAAATTTACAGCCATGACAACTATGGCGAGTACGCTCCCTTCGCCCATTCATTGGATTTTTCAGATATCGACTACCCTCTTCTCCATGCAGCGCTTTTTTATGAATCCAACCGTGCCCGTGTGATGGAGGGACTGGACGCCCTGCCCTGGAATTTCAATCTTGAAATAACTGCATATAATCATTCTTTATTTATGGTAGAGAGCTTTGAGTTCGCTCATTATTCAGGAGATTCCAGGCGCCGCTCTCCCAATAACCGTGGCAGCCTGGCGGGGATTACCAATCCCCAAGTCACTGAAAATATTGCCATCAATTTCGCATTAGACTATGAGGAAGGCAGGAAGTTTTTTGTTCACGACGTAGATATCTACAGCTATGACAATAACCCTGCTCACGCTCTTCAACCTCTTTCATATGCCGGATTCGCAAAAAAGGCGCTGCGGCTCTGGATGGATTCCTTCGGGCACAGGAAGAACCTTCTCAGCCCCAATGCGGTTGAAATGGGTACCGGGGCGTTCTTCTACCGTGAAGCCAACTCAGGGTATTTTCCGAAGTTCAGAACCACGCAAAACTTCCAGTGGTGGTCTCCGGTGATCTCAACCGAGAGCAGCGACCCCCTTCCACCGGGGTTCCGGTTTGAGTGAATTATAAACCGGAGTATCTTTCAAACTGAGGCCAGAGCAGGGAAAGGGGCTGCAGCAGCATACTGTTAAAAGCGCACAGCTGCGCCTCCGCTTCGCCGGGTGTATACAAAAAAGCCGGCGGAATAATCCGTCGGCAGTGTAGTTGCCCGGCTCTCAATCGGCCGGGCAGAATGGGGCTGAATGTATGTTCGATTAGAACAGAGTAAGCTCAAAGTTCTCGTCACCAAGAATCTTGTTTTCGCCGCTGTAGTTTGCAATACCCCCAACATTGTACACTTTGGTGTAGCCAATCTCTTCAAGTGCGGATTTTACGTATCCTGCACGGGTACCGGATCCGCACATGAGGAAGATTTCCCTGTCCTGGGCACCGAAAATATTCTGGAGCTTGGCACGGGATTCAATGTCCTCGGCGGAGAATTCCCAACCGTTGTTGCGCACCAGGGCGTTATTATCCAGATACTCGAAGAAAGATACCAGTTCAAAACTGTCAATATAGCCGGCGGTGTACTTATCTGCCACGTTTCGCAGGTCCACATACTTGGCCCCGGGTCGGTAGAGATTGGAATCGATATTGTCCATGGTCACTTCACCAGGAAGTGCGGCAACTCCCGCATACTCTCCGTCTCCCAATACCTTGTTCTCGCCGTTGTAGTCGCGGATACCACCGGCATTGTAGACTTTGCTGTATCCCAGATCTTCCAGAGCTGCTTTCACATAGCCGGCCCGGGTTCCGGAACCGCACATCAGAACTACCGCTTCATCCATTTCTCCGAAAACATTTTCCAGGATTGCACTGCTCTCAACATCCGCCGAGGAAAATTCCCAGCCGTTGTTACGAACAAGCGCCCGACCTTCCAGGTATTCGAAGAAGGGAACCACTTCAAAGCCTTCGATATATCCGCCGCTGAACATGTCGGAGAAGTTCCGAAGATCGATAAAGCGCGCTTCCGCATTCAGATAGGAATCGATGTTTTCCATACTGATGTCTTCATTACCGCTGAGTTCAACGGCTGAGCCTCCGCAGCTGATAAGGCTTACGGCAATCATTAAACCTGCAAGTACAATTGCGAGTTTTTTCATATAAATCTCCTCTTTTCCGGAACCCGTGCCGGGTTCCGGTAGTATCATCAAAATGATCTGGTATATTTGCTTGGTGGTACAAAAGACGTTACATGTATCGTTCGTTATGGTATTCGAACAATCCCTGGAGCATCCGCACCGCGTTATTGGGAGTTACGGTTGCACCTGTATAGGCATCCACTTCCCCGTGCATGGGCTCTATGGCATTAATATCTTCCTGAGTGCCGCCCCTCAGATTATCCTCGGTGTACTGCATCAGCAGTTCATGAGCGGGTATACCTTCCCATGTCACATAACTGTCACCATACATTCCCGCAGTATAATGTCCGGAAGAATCATCGTCCCAGGAAATGAAGCTTACCGAACCGTCTTCCTTGCTGAGCTCAACGTAGGCCACAGACCAATAATTCACCTGGGGCCCCCGGCAGGTACATGCGATATACACAACCTGATACTTCACAGTCTCCAGCTGCTCGTACTCGAAGGGTACGAATGCAACCATTTCAGTCTCTTCCTGATGTCCGTTTACATGGGTGTAGTAAAATGCGTTTTCAACAAGAATTCCCCCGCCGCTGCCGGCTTCCTGGGTTTCTGCTGACTGATTATCAGTTCCTGGTCCACAGGATACGAGTACCGCAGCTGCTGCAAGCAGTAGCGCCAAAAGGAATGCTTTTCTCATCAGCTTCTCCTAATTTCTGAGTAATATACTTATATAGATAAATAAATATCTATATAAGTATATTAGGACATAGCGGCTATTTTAGCAAGCTATATTTCACAATTTTTCGGCAAATAATATTTTAATGGATTTATATTTCCATAATTATAGGCAGCAGCTATTTTTTTGTGATTCACTTCACATTATTATCTACTGGACATCTCTTTGAATGTTCGGAGAATTTGCCTTTTTCTTGCTTGCTGCATATGTTATTGCTCCTGAAGCAGTTGTACATTATCTTGGAACAACACGGTTTCTACACTCTGAATACGAGGTGCACAAATGAACTACCTTACATCCCTAAGCGATGATTATTTCAATAACGGCATGACCATGGACGAATATCTATCCAGCGCGCGGAATTACCGAAGCTTCGTACGGCAGCTGACGGAAAAGGCCCACGTATCTGACAGCCAGATTCAGCGTCTCCAGGAGATGCAAAAGAGGCTTGGGAGACTCAGGGTAACGGTTAACACCGAGGACTGGTGCGGTGACTGGGCGTGCAACGCGCCCATTCTCTCGGCCCTTTTTAAATCTGCAGGGGTTGAAATGCGGATTTTTCGGGGATCAGAATTTCCGCTGCTTAAGGAACGCTATGAACGGGATGGGGATGATCACATACCCGCCGTCTCAATCTGGAATGAAGAAGGAGAAGAACTTCTCCGCTGGATTGAAGCTCCGGAAGCTGTCTCAAAGAAAAAAGATCAATGGAAGGCCGAACATCCGGAATTCACCCGCACATATGCCCTTCAAAAGGAAGATCCTCAAGCAAAAAAGGAATTTGCCGTGATGTATCGGAATTTTCTTGATATGATGGGCGAATGGTACAGCTCGGGAATGTGGGCTGAGACTGTGCGGGAAATACTAGATGAACTGGAGAAACAGCAATGAGCCCAGAACAGGATTCGATGAAAGATGAGACCGTACTCATTACCGGCGCGAACAGCGGAGTAGGATTTGAAACGGCCAAAGCCCTGGCATTGAAAGGTGTCCGGATAATCGCGGCCTGCCGAAATAGGGAGAAAGGAAAACAGGCGGTTGAAGAGATTATCAATTTCAGCGGCAATGAACAGGTCTCCCTTCTGGAGATTGATTTGAGCAGTCTTGAGTCTGTACGGAATGCCGCCGCACGGGTCCTGGATGATGTGAAAGTGCTGGACGTACTCATTAACAATGCGGGCATAATTACCCAGAAACGTGAGCTCAGTGAAGACGGCTTTGAGTTACAGTTGGCCACCAATCATTTGGGTCCTTTTTTACTCACCAACATGCTTCTGCCGATCATCATTCCTTCTTCCAAGGCCAGGATTATTAATCTTTCCTCTGGTGCCCATTTCATGGGAAAAATTCACTTCCATGATCTTATGCTGGAGAACAGCTTCAAACCATTCAAGGCTTATGGACAATCCAAATTGGCCAATATTTTATTTACCCGCTCACTGAAACATCATTTCGGACACAGAGGAATTCGGGCCAACAGCGTTCATCCCGGCTTTGTGAATACCAACTTCGGGAAGAGCCGCTCCTCGGAAAAACTTCACGGGTTTCTGGAATGGTTCACCAACTTCGGAGTCTCAGCTGAAAAGGGAGCGGAAACCAGTGTATGGCTGGCATCATCACCCGAAGCCGGGGAATATTCCGGTGAATACTTTGTAAAGTGCAAGCCTGCCCGGACCAGTAAAGGAGCCAAAGATATGGCCGCCGCGGAAAAACTCTGGCATGTGAGTGAAGAGCTCACGGAGCTGCCCGGCCTCTTGTAAATGGTTTTGTGTAATTAGTTTCAAGTAATTGCTTTCATGGCGGATAAAACACGGGCAAAATCTATCTGTATCCAGTTGTGGTCGTAGAATCCCCAAATGGTTGAGAATTTCAGGGCTGTAAGATCCAGGATGCTGATGCTTCCGTTAATCTCCAGCTGTGAAGGCTTCTCGAGGGGTGTTCCGTTTTTCGCTTCATATTTGGAACCATAGAAATTGTAACTCTCTGAGGGCACATAACTTCCGTCAGCATTCTCTACATATGTATCCTCATCCGGCCGGGAAGCATAGTTTTTCTCAAAAGGGTTGAGATAATCAATCAGCTTCCGGGCCGAAGTAAAGTCCAAAACCTTGAACTTCTCCTTGTGCTCCAGCATTTTCAGATTCAGAAGATCGTAGCGGTATTGGCTCTCCGCATCATTTTTCTGGATGTGCTGCAACTCGCCAATCCAGGAGCTCATTGAAAAAAGCCGCATCTGGGGGCTGACAAAATGGTTACTGACCATCACACAATCCTGCAGAATCCGTTCGCAGGGAAAGAAAAAGACCGACGGAACGATATAATCCTTCCCATGGCCGGGAGATAGATACAAACGGCGGATATCCTGTGAGTTCACAAACATTTCTCCAGGTTCATTCATCTCCGGATTGTACTCCAGCCCGAAAAGCCGGAACAGATTCCGGTTTTGCTCCTCCAGATCCAATTCAAGGGGTTCATCGTTCATCCAACGCACCACCATCCCCTTACTGAACGGTCTTTTTTCATCATAGGCATCAAGTTCCAGGGGATTGGGAATGCAGTTATCTTCCGTTTTAAGGCGGGGCGGCAGATCTTCGTAGAACTCACGGTGCTGGAGGGTATCTCCTGTTTCCATAACACAGGCGGAGGGACCCGCTGCAGCTGATGCATCCACCGGTTCTCCCGTTTCGGCAAAATCCTCATGTGCTTTGCCCTGGGCTGCAGGATACAGATAACTCACCCCCCGGTTATCCCGCCTTACATAGTCCACCAACTGTTCAAGCGTACGGTTTTCCTGCAGCGCCTGACGGACCAGCAGAAGGGAATTGAGCCCCGGGACACCCCGGCGTACATTTCCCCCCGCAGCAAGATGCACTCCCATGGACATTCCAAAGGGGTTGAGTCCCACCACAGAGCCTGCAAAACCCGGAGCTCCAAAGCTCAGATAAGGGACCGAATCTCCCGGATTGTACAGAATATACGCCCCGGTACGGTTGAATACATCACAGGTGCTGAACATGAAATCTCTGCCGAACAGCGTGTGACCGTTCTCGGTCATTGTGCTCTGTGCTGCGAAGGAATTGCACGACAGGGGATCCTGATACTCCTCCATACGGTACTGAAGCCCCAAAAAGCCCGCTACGTCATATACGTAGGACAAAATTGTATCCACTCCATAATTCAGGGCAACCAGATCCCGGAACAGAACAGGACGACTTTTCCGTGCCCCTCGGTACATACCGTACATCTCCTCGCTCAATCCCCGGGGAATATTATGCATACTCACCGCTGAACGGAGGAACACCAGCTCGGTAAGCAGGTTTCCCATAACCTTCCGGAAGCTCGGCCATTTCTTTAATCCGAAGGTGGAAAAAATTACATTGTTGCTGTAGTCCCTGCTCATGGCAAGAATGTTATCCGGAGCTAATATTCCCATAAGAAATCCCGCCTGGGCGGGTGTTCCTTCCAGGTAATAGAGGTATTTTTCGCTGTTTCCGTGGGGGATTGAAAAGCCCCGTTGACCGTCTGCCTCCACGGCCAGAAGGCGCTCCGGATTGAAGCCATCTTGAGACAATTGGCGCATGAGTGGCTCATAGTTTCCGGGCAGACTGCATTCATATTTTTTCAGCACCGATCGGCGGCCTAATGTGAGGCGATTCATTTTCCTGATATCTCTCCTTGCTCCCGGATGAAAGAGGGAGAACAAGAAAGAGACAGATAATCGGTAGGCATGGGTAAACTGATCAATAAAGGTGAGAATGGCTGCGAGAATAAAAAATGTAAACACAGATACCAGAGATACCAACCCGTACACAAGACGGGGAATGGTCCAGTACATCTCAAAGGGCCGCTGTTTCATATCAGCCTCCGGGGAAAATATGAGGCATGGGAAGGGATCAGTCCGGTTCCCATACCGATAATTCCACTATACTGGAGTATCTTTCAAATTTCCATTTTCAAAAAGAATCTAATTTGATCTAAATTCCGCTACCTGGTGGCTGGGGGCTCTGTGGCTGCTACCCGGTGGCTGGGGCTCATTGGCCGCCCGAATATGCCAACCTCCAGGGATGCCTGCTGCTCCCGGTGGCTGGGGCTCATTGGGCCAGAGTAATTGCCCTTCCATGGTCATGCACTTCAACCAGCCGGGAATGCAGGGCCTTAACCGCCTGATCAAAATCATCCTCGGCGATTACAAAGCGCATTTCCACCTGACGCATGCTCTGATGCACAGATAGAATATTGATATTGCTCTCCGCCAGACTGCGGACCGACTGGGAAAGCATTCCCGCTTCGCTCATATCTGTCCCGATTACAGACACGATGCTAACCTTCTGCTGATCCACTTCCGCTTCAGGAAACATCTCTTCAATAACCGAGCGGATCCTTTTTACCACCTTCAGGCTTGCAGCAAGGTAGTGGGTAACCGTGTTGGCGTTAATATCCTTCGCCACGGTATAAATCCTCATTTTTTTGATAAGGGTGAGGATTTCCTGTTCATATCTGCCCACATTGCCGGCCATCTCCTGATCGAAAACCTCCAGGGCGTAGATTCCCCTTCTGCCGGCAATAATTTCAACCATGGGTGAATCGCTGCTGTAATCGGTTGTAATTAAGGTCCCTGTGTGTTCCGGTTCGAAGGTATTCTTCACCCGCAGGGGAATATTCTGCTTTCTCAGTCCCTTAGCAGCCTTGGGATGGATCGCTTCCATTCCCAGATTGGCAAGATGATCCGCCACATCGTAGTTTGTCCTGCCAATGGGGACCGCATTGTCTTGGCCCACCAATTTGGGATCGGCACTGCTCAAGTGGAACTCTTTATGAATCACCGCTTCCCGGGCCCCGGTGAGCACTGCGATTCGGCTGAACGTCATTTCGCTGTATCCCCGGTCGAAGGTGGCCATAAGCCCGTTCTCGCTGTGGGCGTATCCGGTTGCAATAGGCAGTTCAGTCTCCAGATCCACTGAACCAAACGCCTGAACAATTCTCTCATCCAGGGGGATGTGGCTGCTGGTCTGCCAGCCGGTGAGGTCCACAAAGCGGGCATTCACCCCGTCGCGGCGCAGGAGGGCGGCCATATTCCAGGCGCTGTGGGCTTCACCGATACTGGCAAGCATCTCCCGTACCGTGGAAAGATGTTCTTCCAGGGAAAAATGTCCGTGTCGACACAGACGGTCCAAATCGGTGAGACAGCCGGATGCGGATGCAAGACGGGCGTCGATGAAACGGTTTGCCTCTTCCAGAAGATCTCCTTCACCGAAGAAATTGGTGTTAATCCGGTAAAGGAGTATTTTCAGTTCATGAAATGCCTGGTGCCAGCTGTCTTCTCCTGTGCTGTTGGCGAAGAGGCTGAAAATCCCCGGCTTCCCGTTCTTTTTATGCTCGAGGAGTTTATCGGTAATTCCTCCGTAGGCGGAAACCACCAGAATCCTCTGGTACAGCGAATTGCCCGAAGCGGGCTTTTGTACGATATTATCCCGAACGGCGGCATAATTACTCATGGATGTACCGCCGATTTTTTCAACCGTGTGCACACCCCGATTCCCGGAAGAATTATCGCCTTCTGCAGATGAGGCATCCTGTAATGATTGAATCTGTATCTCTTTCATAGCATCTCTCTTTGTATTGTATCCTCATGTATTTTATCCGGATCTGCACCCGTGAAATCCGGCGGTTTGCCCAGCCCTTCGCAGGGAACCCTTGGCTCCCGCGCACCTGGGGCTACCAGGATAATTGGGGACTGGTCTGTTTCACGACTTTGATCTGTTTTACGCCTTTGATCCGTTTTCGGGTTGCAAGATATTCAGGCCGCGGCTGTTTGCCGTTAAAGGGTTCCACCAGCGCATTGCTCATGGCGTTGTACACAAAAAACACATTCGATCTGGGTTCCGGTGTGATATTCCCGTTGGATCCGTGCATCACGTTACAGTCAAAAATTATCACCGATCCGGGTTTGCCGGTTGCTGTTACGATTCCACCCTCCCGGGCAAGACTGCGTACCTGGTCATCGGAGGGTACGCCCACAACCTGCTTTTTCAGGGAGGATTTGTAATTATGCTCAGGGGTTTCACCCTCTGTTGCAACGAAGGTTTGATGGGACCCGGGGATAAGCATGAGCGGACCGTTATATTCAAAGTTTTCGGTCAGGGCGATGGACATACTCAGAGCACGCATCCGCGGCATACCATCTTCACTGTGCCATGTCTCAAAATCTGAATGCCAATAGAACTCTTTCCCCCGGAAACCGGGTTTATAGTTCACTCTGCTCTGGTGGATGTACAATTCATCGTTAAGAATCTGTTCGGCAATTCCCGCAAGCCGTGGATCCGCTGAAAGATCACTGAATAACTGGCTGTTTTCATGGATCCTGAATACCGACCTTACCTCGCCGCTGTCAGGCTCGCTGATGATCTCACCCGACTCCCGAATTTGCCGATCCCTGGAAAGCCTGATGAGCTCTTCCCTGAAGGATTCAACCTCCGAAGAGCTGAACAGGTCTTCCAGGATCAGAAACCCGTCGGTCTCAAATTGCTTCAGCAAACCGATTTCCAGGGGACCTCCGGCCCGGTCGCTTCCCCCGGGCCGATGAATAACAGGATCTTTTCGGGAAAGCATCTTCCCTTCATCGCGCAGCCTGCTGGGATACGGATCCTGTAATGCCATAAAAACTCCTCCTAAGATGTAATTCCTTCCGCTTCGAGCTCGTAAGCGCCTTCCTTGTTGTGAACCTCTTTTCCCGTGAGAGGAGGATTAAACACACAGGCCATTTTCATTTCTTCAAAGGCTCTGAGAATATGTTTGTCGTGCTTATCCAGAATATAGAGAGTACCCGCTTCAATGGGATGGCGTTTCCCGTCATCCAGGGTTTCCACTTCCCCCCGGCCTGACATGCAGTACACCGACTCAAGATGGTTTTGATAATGCATGTAAAAGTCCGCATCTTTGTATATTGTGGTAATATGAAACGAGAATCCCATATTGTCGTCTTTCAGGAGCATTCGGGTGCTTTCCCAGTTGCCATCGGGAGATACAATTCGCCTGTCCCCAGCTTCCGCTTCTTTTAGATTCCGTACAATCATGAAATAGCCCTCTCATCATCAAAGTAATCTGTTTCTTCGGGAATGCTGTCTTCAGCCGCGCATACCTGTTTCACAGCTTCCTCAACAATATCCAAACCTTTTTTCAGATTTTCATCGGAAATTACCAGGGGACAGAGAAATTTCACCACCTGGTCGTCGGCACCGCTGGTTTCGATAATGAGACCCTTCTTGAACGCCTTGTGGGTAATTTTCCCGGCAATTTCACCGTTAATGCAATTAATCCCCCGGAACATTCCCCGTCCCTTGGATGTAAAATTGCCTTCTCCGTATTTTTCCACAATTGCATCCAGACGCTGGGCAACATAATCCCCCTTGCGTTTGATTTCTTTACTGAAGGCATCGTCTTTCCAGTAGTGTTCAATTGCTGCTTTGGCGGTTACAAACGCGTGGTTGTTACCCCGGAAGGTACCGTTATGCTCTCCGGGCTTCCACTGATCCAGATCGGGACGGATCATCACCATCGCAAAGGGAAGACCGAATCCGCCCAGGGACTTGGAGAGGGTTACAATATCCGGCTTGATGCCCGAATCTTCAAAACTGAAGTAATCGCCGGTGCGTCCGCAGCCCGACTGAATATCATCCACAATTAAAAGAACATCATGCTTGCGGCATACCAGTTCCAGATTTCTCAGCCATTCGGCGCTTGCAGCGTTAATTCCGCCCTCACCCTGAACGGTCTCCACAATTACCGCCGCGGGTAGATCTATACCGCTGCTGGAATCGGAAAGGACCTTGTCCAGATAGTGGGTGGTATCAATATCGTCCCCGAGATACCGGTCATAGGGAAGCCGTGAGCTGCCGTTCAGACTTACCCCGGCGGCACCCCGATGATGAGAATTCCCCGTGGTAGCCAATGAACCCAGACTCACACCATGGAATCCGTTGGTAAAGGAGATAATATTTTCCCGTCCAGTAACGTTTCTTGCCAGCTTTAAAGCAGCTTCCACCGCATTGGTGCCGGTGGGCCCGGGAAACTGAAGAATGTATTCAAGACCTCTGGGCTTCAGGATAATTTCGTTGAACGCTTCCATAAATTCGCCCTTGGCTTTGGTATGGAGATCCAATCCATGGGTAATTCCATCCTGCTGAATGTACTCCATCAGCTCTTTTTTAAAGAGAGGATTATTATGCCCGTAGTTCAGGGTTCCGGCTCCGGCGAGAAAATCCAGATACCGCTTTCCCTCATTGTCGAACACATATTCTCCCTGAGCCTTGGTGAATACTCTGGGAAACGACCTGGCATATGACTGAACTTCCGATTCAATCTCGTCAAAAATCTTCATATTAACTCCTAAAATGTAGCGCCGCTTTACGCGAAAGGGCCGATCCGGAAAAGAAACTCCGAATCATGTCTTCCGTCGAAATGACGTTCTTTGGTGAAAAATTCTGTTTCGGTGATTTCGCATTCTCGCCGACGGGCGATGGATGCGAATAATTTCCTCGATGCATTGTTATCTTTAGTGATAGTAGTTTCGATAAACCGTACACCAGAGCACAATTCACGGGATAGGATATGGTCAATCATCCGGGAAGCCATGCCCATGCCCCGGGCATCTTCATGCACCGCAACCTGCCATACAAACAGGGTATCGGCACGGCCGGGTATCAGATACGCGCTGAGACTCCCCAGCAGTCTTGATCCCGATTCAGCCACGGCGGATGTACCGACGAAGTGACTGCATTGAAGAAGATTCGCATACATAGAGTTCTGATCCAGCGGCGGCGAGGCCGCAACCAGGTCATATACTCGACTGCCATCTGTCGCCTCAGGCTCACGAACAACTATAGATGATTCTACCATGTACCCCCCATATATCGGGGCCTAATATATAGTATCCTAAATAATATTTCAAGTAGGATGTCCTACATGTATGTAGATAAACCGGTTTATTTTTCAGAGCTGGTGAACTGTCCTGGTTCATTTTGCATGTATTAGGTTTTTTTTCGACTTTTTTATGGCGTACAATTCATATAATATATACGGCACTCCCTTCCAGATGTTTGTACACGAATATTTTCTGCATGTGCATTCAGTTATTTCATTTGCTCTCTATACATATCGCCCCGCCACCGTCTCAACATATCGCCCCCCCCGCACGCACCAGAAGATTCGTAAACTGTTGTGGCAGATTTGGGTGGAAAAAGAGCGGCGGACGACGCCGGAGCCTTTCGGCACAGAAGGGAGGGTGAGAAATTAGAGACCGATATCTATAATGGTAACATCATCCCAGAAACGCCTCTGTTCCCGGCCATCCTTCACGGTCTCAATAAAGAGATTCACCCACTCATCACTGCGGGAATCGGGTACAGATTGAATAAGACTCTGGGGATTTCCGGCCATTAAACCGTCTCTATCTTTCAAAAGTCCATCGGTTACCATGATAATCCGGTCCCCGGGCTTCATACCGATAATCCGTTCCCGGTAGGTAATCCCGGGCTTGTATCCCAGCCCGGGAGAAGTAAGATGCTCCGCGCGAATATCCTGCCCGCTGATATGGAAAAACGGCAGATGCCCCGCATTGGCATAATGGAGGGTTGAGCTGCGGGTATCGATCACCAGAACCTGAATAGTGACCAGAAGATCCGGAAGTTCTAGATGCTTTTCATACAGCTGATTGTTCACCTCACTGAGGTAGTGATCCGGACTGAAAAGCAGCTTGGGCTTGCTGCTTTGTATTCTATCGGCGATTTGCTTGAGTCTGGCAGCGAAGTAGGTTCCTTTTACCCCCTGGGCCGAAACATCTGCCAGAGCCACCAGGAACTTGTCATCTTCAAGGCGGCGGACCCAGTACATGTCCCCCCCGCAGCGGGTGGAATTCATGGGAAGATAGGTTAAAGACTTCAGCTCCGGAATATCCTCATCCACGCTGTTTTCCAGAAGAATATTCTGAATCCGTTTGGTCCACAGAATTTCATCTTCCAGATAATTTCTATACTCACGGTTTTGCTTTTTTATGTTGTACAGGGTGATCGCCCGGCCGATTTCCGCTTTCAGGGCGGCGCTGTCCCAGGGTTTTTGAATAAACGCGGTAATTCCCGCCCGAATACTGTGACTGATATCTTCAATATCCGAATATCCGGATAACAGCATGGTTACCACATCGGGATACCGGTCAGCCACCATCTGCACAAGTGTGGCTCCGGACATCCTGGGCATTTTCAAATCGCTGATCAGAATTGCAGTGTGAGAGTTGGCGGCGAGATACTCAAGAGCTTCTTCACCCCCTGAACACAAGTGGAGGTTCCAACCCTGGCGGTTCAGCCAGGATTCCAGTTCCCGTCTCAGGGCTTTTCGTATTTGCTCTTCATCATCTACGCACAGGAGGCTTGGTTGCTGGATCATACTGGTATTTTTATGGCTGGAAAGCCGAAAATCAATGTTTCCTGCGAGAAAACATAAAAAAAGGGCACTTTTTTCATGTTCTGGATTGACAACCCTGTAAACATGAAGTACTGTTTCCTTGATACGCAGTGTAGGTATCAGGATATTGATTGTACTTATGTCATTATGACCCCCTGTTGTTCCTTATGTGATAACACGGCCATACATGAACAAGCAGCATATCATGTGGTCCTATCGCAGTATTAATACTTTTTTAAGGAGCAATTTTATGGAACAAGGTACCGTAAAATGGTTTAACGAAACAAAGGGTTTCGGTTTTATCAGCAGAGAAGGCGGAAATGACATTTTCGTACATCACACTGGAATTGTAGCAGACGGATTCCGCACTCTTCGTGAGGGCGCAACCGTTGAGTTTCAGGTAGAAGAAAGCGAAAAAGGCCCCCGGGCAGTTTCCGTACGGGAACTCTAATAGCCGCATTCTTCGGTGTTCACCACCGAATAAGCAGCCGTTCGGACCAATGGTCTGAACGGCTTTTTTTGTGCCCGAATGTAAGCCTGACCTGCCCCCGTGGGTGCCCCGCACTTATACTTGCTTATCTTGACGCAGCAGCAATGCCTGCCCTGGCCGGATGTATGACTGGATCGGATGTATGACCGGGCCGGCCCGCTTAGATTCTCCCCTTTTGGATCTTACCCCGGGACAAGAGGGATTCGGCTTTGTTGATGATCATTTCACCACTGAATGCCAGCGCTATGGTTACGATGGTTCCGGAAAGGACCAACGCGGAGTTTTGAAGGGTTAACCCGCTGATAATAATGGTCCCGAGCCCTCCGGCACCGATCACCGCACCGATTGCAGCCGTCCCCAGATTCAGAATAAACGCATGACGAATGCCGGTAAAAATTAACGGCAGGGCCTGAGGCATTTCCACAATCATCAGACGCTGGAATTCGCTCATCCCCATTCCCCTGGCGGCATCGATGATCCCGGGTCTGATGCTCTGAAATCCCACAATGGTATTTCCAACCACCGGAAACAGGGAGTAAAGAAACAGGGCAAGCATGGTGGGCTCCCACCCGAATCCAAGAAAAGGGAACGCGAGAATAATCACAGCAGACGGCGGGAAGGTCTGTATGAACCCGTTTACCCGTTTCAGCATGGTCTGGAAATCCTTTCCCGCTCTCCGGGTTACCACCACCCCCAGGCCTACCCCAACCCCCACCGATAACAGCGTTGCTCCCAGGGTTAATCCTGTATGAATGAGCGTCATACGGGCCAGACTCACCCTGCTATGGAGAAACTGTGTTTCTCCGGGATACAACAGGGAGAGAATTCCTTCCTGTATTCCCGGGGCAAGAATATACAGCAGTGTCAGTAAGATGAAGGCCGTGCGGAGCAGATTGCCGCGAATGGCCCCAAGGCCGCCCCCACCATGTTTTCCCGTTGATGCTTCCTTCATTGGAGACTCACTTCCTGAATTTGCTCATACCTGAGCTCCGCCTTGAGAGTCAGATCATCATCCACCACCGGAACAGCCGGGAGACCCAGGCTGAGAATACGGGACATGCATTCTTTCAGGGACGAGTATTCCCGTACGGTCTGATTTCCCGGATCGATGCTTCGGCGGACTTCCCTGCCCCGTACCATTGCCTTCACACCCACTGGAATGCCGTCTGGATCCGTTTCCCAGGTGCAGCGGCCCTCCGCAAGGGGTTCGCCGTCCCGGGGCTCGTAGAGAGGCTGTGAAAGCTGATCCGCGGTGAACAGGGTAAGACGCTTCAGGGCTCTGTCTGGACCCAGAAACTGTTCCACAAACTCATCCGCTGGTTCGGCCAGAATTGCCTCGGGGTGATCCGCCTGAACGATTTCTCCATCCTTCATAATTACCAAATAGTCCGCAAGGCGCACCGCCTCTTCCAAATCGTGGGTAACGAAAATAACCGTCTTTTTCAGTTTTCGCTGAATTCGGATGAATTCATCCTGTAGGGTTTCCCGGTTCAACGGGTCCACCGCACCGAAAGGTTCATCCATGAGCAGAACATGGGGGTCGGCACCTAGAGCACGGGCGACTCCTACCCGCTGGCCTTCTCCTCCGGACAGCTGGGCGGGATACTTTTCCATGTACTCATCCGGATCCAGCTTCACCAGTTTCAGAAGTTCATTGCTGCGATCCCGACGTCGAGCCTTGTCCCAGCCCAGCAGTCTGGGGACCAAACTCACATTTTCCCACACCGTCAAATGGGGTATGAGCCCCACGGATTGAATGGCGTAGCCCATGTTTCTGCGCAGCTCTACCAGATCATCCAGGGACGATTCAAGGCCGGGATAACTGATACTTCCCCGGGATACGGGAACCAAGCCGTTAATGCTTCTCAGGGTGGTGGATTTCCCGCAGCCGCTGGGTCCGATAAGCACCGTTACTCTGTTGCGGGGAATCTTCAGGGAGATCCGCTTCAGGGCTTGTTTACTGCCGTAATCCACGCCCACATCGGTGAGTTCGATTGCAGATTTCGTATTGAGAACTGATTTTCTGAACTGTTCAATATCTATCATTCGGGTTCTCCCGTTTGTGCGGAGTATTGTTTTTGTAAGGCTTTGGGTGTAAGCAGCCGTATGAGAATGGAAAGCAGCTGATCCGCCACCAGAGTTATTGCAATAATGAGAAACATCCCTAAAAGCACCATATCGGAAGATGCCTGGCCCAGCCCTTCGAAAACAAACACTCCCAAGCCGCCGCCCCCGACCAATTTAGCCAGGGTGGCATTGCCCAGGGTCTGGATCAGAGCCACCCGGATGCCGTGGAGAATTACCGGAACGCCCAGTGGAAGACGCACCATTCTCCAAAGCTGGGCGGTGTTCATCCCCATTCCTCTGGCGGCATCAATTACCCTGCCATCCACTTCCGAAAGCGCGGTATAGCTGTATCGGAGAACCGGATAGAGGGCGTACATGCTCAATGCGATGATGGCCGGTGTATTGCCGATACCCCGCAGCCCCAGCTGCCTGAGCATTGGAACGGCTCGGGATAGGGCGGCCAGCGGCGCGATCATCAATCCGAATAGGGCAATACTGGGAATGGTCTGAAGTACGTTCAGTACGGGAAACAGTGAATCCCTGATCCGCTTGAACTGGTAGGAAAAAAACGCCCCGGGTACGCCGATAATTACTGCGATTCCCACGCTGGTGAGGGTAATACTAATGTGGTTCCAGATTTCCTTCAGGAGGCGACGCTGCTGGTTGGAAGCTTCTTTGATGATACCCAGAGCATCCAATGCCGAACTGCGGTATAGCAGCAGCGAGCTGACAAGAAATACCCCCAAAGCGAACCATGCCCCCCCTTTGGGCGGACGGTCGGAAAGAAGCGGAATAATCCCCGCCAGGATGAAGAGGTAAAAACCGAAGCCCAGACCCACCCGTCCAAACTCACCCAAAAATTCCTCGTGGGCACCGGGAATTCCCGAAAGCACCCAAAAAGCGACCACGATGCTCAGGCCCGGCAGCAGAGCGGAGATAATCCCCAGCCAGGCCCCTTCCCGGTTCACTTCTTTGGTCTTCCCCCCGATAATCCGCAGCATGAGCAGCCCAGGGGGAACCAGCAGCAGGAGAAAACCGCCGGGACCGGTGCGAAACAGAAAATCCGCCGCCCACAACGGAACGCTGCCGGCAACCCGGTTCTCCCGGATATCGGCAAAGGGGAAAAGAAAACTGACGGTGAAAATAATCACCGCCAGTATTGAATATTTATATTGCTGCCGATCCCGGACATTCATTGCTGGTCCGGTTTAGAGAAAGCCATTAGTGCTCAGGTAATCTTCTGCCACTGTACGGGGATCTTCACCGTTTACCGCAATCCGGGCGTTCAGACTCTGAAGAGTTTTCAGATCCAGACTGCGGAACACCGGTTCGAGAATATCTTCAATTTCCGGGTACATCTGAAGGATTTCCTCCCTCACAATTGGTGCAGGTTCATATACCGGCTGAACCCCACGGGTATCTTCCATAACCACCAGCCCCAGAGCGGCAAGCTGGCCGTCGGTTCCGTAAGCCATGGCTGCGTTCACACCTTCGGTGCCTTCAGCTGCGGCCTGTTCGGTAAGGGCGGTGTTACCGCTGGAAAAGACCAAGAGCTGTTCTTCGCCCAGGGAAAAGCCGTAGCCTTCTTCGAAGCTGGGCAGGGCTGCTTCGCTGGAAATAAACTCTTCACTTCCGGCAATCTTGAACTCTCCGCCGTTGTTGATATATTCGGCAAGATCCTCAAGGGTGGAGAGGTTTTCAGCCTGGGCCAGATCCTCCCGAAGGGCTATTGCCCAGGTATTGTTCGCAGGCGCAGGCTGAAGCCAAACAATAGAGTTAGCCTCATAGTCCAGTTGTTTCACCGTTTCATATGCAGTATCGGGATTTTTCCATACATCGGCTTCCGTCTCACCGCTGAACAGATAAAAACCGTTTCCGGTGTATTCCGGATAAATATCCAACTCACCGGTGGTAATACCTTCCCGAACCACCGGTGTGGATCCGGTTTGGGTTCTATCGTTGACCTGAAAACCGTTTTCCTCCAGCAGGGCAACAATCATATTCCCCAAAAGCGCCCCTTCGGTATCAATTTTAGAACCCACTGTGACCGGCCCCTTGAGCCCTTCTTCTTCGGCTCCACCGGCGGCAAACAGCACGGTTGTTGCGCTGAGTGTAAGCATTGCAATGAGAACAAAGACCAAAACACATCTGAACGAACGTCGCATAATTCCTCCTTACTTTGGCTGCACTTTTACTGCATACTACTACAGCTGCAGTATGCATATGCAGGGTGTGTACCGCAGCCCGCCCCCTTCAGGGCATATTGTTAGATTACTATGCTCAGGATAAAAGTAAAGGGAAAAACCGGAAATTCACTCCCATTCACATATTGCACTCCGCTCCTGTTGGGGTACAATGGAGGTATGATCAGAAACCGTTTCGCAGTAAAAATCAGTGTAATTGTACTCATTATTCTCGTGGGAGGAATTCTTCCCCTCCATGCTCAGATGGATCTTCTGCCATTCATCTTCCGGGACATTCCCCCGGAGCTGGAACAGGGGATCCCCACCACCATGACCTATAATGAGTTCCGCTCATTAAACCGGAACATCGATTTTTTCACTGTGGGGATGAGTCTGATTGCCCCGGGATACGGCTTCTTCAGTGTGGACCGGCCATATGCGGGAGCCGCAGTGGCCGGAGGCCGGGCATTAGGGTACGGGCTGATGGCTGCAGGGGTAATCCGTCAGTGGCAGGATTTCCGGGATGTCTGGAATGGGCAGGATTTGAGCGCTGAGGAATGGGATAATTTGAAGGTGAATGCCTTTTTATTCGGAAGCGGGGCATTTCTCAATATGGTTTTATGGGGTGTTGATGTGCTGGGTGCATATCACGTGGCCCTTGAAGAAAAAAACTGGGTAATTTATCACCACGGACTCAAGGTGGAACATGAAAGCAGGGGAGAACATGAAATAGAGCAGCTGCGAAGTTACTTCCTGCAGGATGATACCTCAGTCCGGGAGTATCTCAGAGCACGGCTTCATAGAATTGCCATGAGTTCCAGTTGGGGCGATTTTCCCGAGGAAGATCTTCAGGAAGCGCTTTACTATCATGGCGTCATGGAATACGGCAGAGGGAGAAGCGAACGGGCGGTTCTTCAGCTTCTCAGTGCATATACGGTTACAGAAAGTCAGTGGCAGCAGAAAATCGGCGCTCTTATTGTGGATATTTTATCCTCCCGTCAGGCTCTCGCCTGGGAAAAAGACAGGGAACTTCTTTGGGAAGAACTAGGGAGGGCCGCAAACGAGGGCTACAGCTACCCGGATCTGGTATCCCTTCTCCCGGAACTGGAGCATGCAGAACTTCGTTCCCAAATGTTCCTCATGGCAAACCGGTATCTGGGAAGCGGAGAGAAACCTCTGCAGGGAGATCTGGTGCTGTTCTCCATGGCCCGGGCATGGGCGGGCCAGGATGATATTAGGAATGCGGCCACCGCCTACGCCAAACTGCTCCGCTTTTACCCTGAGAGCCCGATGGCCGAAGAAGCCAGGAAGCGGGCTGCAGCACTCTACATGGCTCTGGGAGATACCCAGGCCGCGGAAGCACTGAAGTAATCAGTTCACGCCGTTTCCCCCCGGGCGTCCGGCTCACGGTGAAGATGAAAACGGGTCAGTACAAACAGGGCGAACAACAGCGCAAGGGAGGCAAAGAGGTATGCGGGAATGCTTTCAAGCCCCAGGTTGCCGGCAACCAGGCCTGCAATCCAGGGCATAATTGCCCCCCCGAATCCCGCCGCGGCAATCTGCATCCCGATGGTGTTTGCTTCGTAGCGCCGCCCCACCCGTTTTCGGGTATCCGATACCAGCCCGGGAAAAATCGGGGCAATGGCAAAACCGGTAATCCCTATACCCGCCACACTCATTCCCGGGGAAACATCCAGCCAGAGCAGTAACACCCCTGCTCCTGCCAGCAAGATGGAACTCACAAGTAGAAGGGCGGTGCTGAGTTTCCGGGTGTACAATCCGCCGAGAATTCTGCCCAGGGTAAACATGGCCCAATAACTGCCGGTAATAAATCCCGCAACCGCCGGGTCCACAGCCCGGGACTCTGTGAGAAGGGTAAAACTCCACAGTCCAAGTCCCAGTTCCACTCCTGTGTAGATAAAAAACATCAGCATACTCAGCAGCGAGGGCAGATTTCTGAGGGTCTCAAGGCTTCCCGGTTCGGCGGATTCTTGCAGCCCGGATTCTTGCAGCCCG